>JAICIO010000123.1 GCA_025924315.1 Phycisphaerae bacterium | reverse complement strand
TCTCAACGTCAACCCTGCTGCATCTTTTTTGGGACGTCTTTCGCCCCGTGGTTTTCCGCTTTTGGTTGTGTATTATTTTCCGTTCGGCTTGCCGGGGACCCTACGAGGATCAATAGGCGTGGTCACAACCACCAGATCCACGAGAACACAATTCCGCCGACGAAACCGATGAGCGACACGAGCGCCGCCAGTAATACTATCGGCGATTTGCCCAGCGGCTTCTTCATCGCGATCGGAATGCCGCAGCAGACGCCGACGGCAAGCGCGGGAATGCCAAATGCCAACGCGCCGAGAAGTGCCGCCAGCACGCTGCCTGCGAGCAGGGCGTGCTCTTTCGGTAATCCGGGTGCCGGTCCGGCGGCCGCGACGTCCGGCGGATGACCGATGTCGCCGATGGGGCGAGCGGGCGCTTCCTCTTTCGGCGCGAGCGCATTCACCTGCTTGCAGCCATATGCCGAGCACCCGCAGTTGGCGGACCAGCAGTCGGCGTGAAAGGTCAGGCCGCACTCGGGGCATTTGTGAATTTCATCGGTGGGCTTGAGCTCCCACTGGCAGATGCTGCAGAGCGCTTTCTCGGTGACGACCGGCGCCGGCGGCGGGGGCGCCGGACGCATCGGCGCAAGCGGGGCTTCGGCCGCTGTGCGCTTGTGATGCTTGTCCGGGATGGTCAGCACTTCGCCGCACTTGCGGCAGGTCGCTTCCATCCCGCTGTTGCTCGCCGGCATCCACAGGCGCGCGCCGCACTGGCAGGTGAAGAGGATGCCGGTCTCGCTGAAGTCCTTGGTTTGAGGCGCCGGGGTATTGTCGCGATGCGGGTGCGGAGTCGTGTCGCAGAAGGTAATGCTCGCGGGGCCGATGCGGATGCAGTCGCCGTCTTTCAGTGGATAACGATCGGCGACCGGTTTTTCGTCGATGAGTATGCCGTTGATGCTGCCTGTATCGCGAATGTAGTAAACGCCATCGGCTTGTTCGATCCAGGCATGCGTGCGCGAAACGGTGGGGTGGTCGATGACGACGTCGCTCGACGACAGTCGCCCAATCGACGTGCGGCCATTGAGCTCGGCCGCCCGACGCTTCCCGGCATGTTCGACGATCAACGTAGCCATCTCAGCGTAAGGATGAAGGATGAATCATGAAGGATGAAACGACGCGCTGTCGTGACACGGGCTTCCCAGCCCGTGCCGTATGCGCACGGCCTGGAAAGGCCGTGTCACAACCAAGCATGTTTTTCACCATTCATATTCAGCATTCACACTTCCCCATCACTCCGCCTTCGGCTTTTCCTGGAACGTGAACGCGGTCGAGCCGATTTGCACGCGGTCGCCATTGCGTAAGCGTGTGCGTGTGATCGGACGGCCGTTCACCAGGGTCTTCCCACCGAGCGGCAGATCTTCCAACTCAAACCCACCCGGAATGATGTGCACGGCCGCATGACGGCGGCCGACAACCGGGTCCTTAAACAAGTAAATGTGACACAAAGGCGACGAGCCGATGAACGTCGGGTTGCGGTACAGAACGAATTGCTTCCCCGCGATCAGCCCCTGCGTGACCTTGAACCAACCGTTCTTCACGGCGTTCTCGATCAAGCCCGTGCCGAGCCCCGCGATCACTCCAATCGCCACGATCGCGATGAGCCGGCTGAGGTGAGCATTATCAGCATATTTCGCGACGGGATCAAAGAGTAATCCGCCAATTAAACCGCCAATTAATCCGCCCGCCATCCCGATTAAGAGCTTTTTGCGATTGCGCATCAGCACGCCGGGTGCGGCTGTAAGGAACATTCCCAAAACGCCCCACGTGATCACGTTCGCGATCATCTGACGAACCATGCTGGCGTCCGACACTCCGCCGGCGATGAACCTTTGGAGCCGATCGACGAAGAGCGACACGGCCACTCCGCCCGCGAGCCCCAGCACCGCCGCGACCGATCCGTTGATGATCGCGCCGGAAACATTTCGGTCCACGACCGGCTCGGCGACGCCGAGGCAAACCGCGATCATCATCCCGCTCACGCCGAAGAACAGCACGTTCGCGAGGAAATCTTTCCAGTCGTCGCGCTGGCTGAAGCTTTGCACCTTCGCCTCGCGCTGGTCGTCGCTGAGGCCTTTGTCGAGGTAGATGGAGAAGTAGGCATTATCGCGGCCGGCGCGTTCGAGTTGTTTGAGCGAGCGCTGTTCGCTTGCGGTCAGATTGCCGTCCGCTGCGAGACTCAGGATCGCGCGATGCGCTTCGATCAGCTCGCGCGCTTCCATGCGCGAATTCGGACGAAAGTGCATGATCTCGCCGAAGCCCCAGCCCAGAAGTCCGCCCAGCGCGCCGAACACCGCCATGTAGAAGACCGTGTTGTACCAGATCGACGTGCGGCTCTGGATGTTCGAGCCGGGCACGGGTTCCGATGCCTTCTCGTAATGCTCCTTCGCCGCGGAGATCGCTTCGAGCTGCTGCAGCTTCGAATTGACCTTGTCGCTCTGCAGGTCGTCCCACGAAATGGTCAACTTCTCACGGGTCATTTACGTCCTGGTTTCGTCTTCGCTTGCACCGGCGCCGGCGCGACAACGGGCGCGGTTGTGGGCGCCGTCGTCGGCGCTGCGCGCCACTGTTTCCATTTATCGACCAACGGATCGAGTCCGGTTGGATTCATGTACAGGTAGACGTACATCCCCACGAAGCTCATGAAAAACAGCAGAAAAGCCGTCGCCAGCACGCCTTTCATGGACCTGGGCGGCTTGCTCGTCGCGTCGTAATTATGTTTTCGGACGTTCCATTTGTGCCCCTCGCGGCCGCGGGCTTCTTCGATGTCCGGCTCTTCGATGAGGAACTTCTCGCGATCGCTCTTGCCTTTGCGCCAGACGAACATTCCTTCATCCCCGCGGATCGGGTCGTACACGAAGGCGACCTGCCACGGGAGGTTGAAGAAGTTGTCCTGAATGAACAAGTCCATCCCGGAAAGGAAGATGCCGAAATTTGGATGCGTGTGATACCAGCCGACGATTCGCGCGTCGGCGTATTCGCGATCCATCTTCTCGTTGATTGCGGTCCAGGTTTCGTCGGTAAACGTCACCTGCGCTGCGTGGCCCTGCGCCTTGTCGCCGCGAATGCTCGCGTGGATGCGGAGGTAGGGGCCGTATTTGTCATGATAGACATTGCCGACCATCACGCCGCAGATTTCGGCGTCGGTGATGGACTGGCCGTGCGCATGGATTTCATCCAGCACGCTTCGGCACATGATCACTTGAAAATGCTTGGAGCGCTTGCCGGTGATGCGCGCGAGCTCGCGCACGGGAAATTCGCTTGCGTTGATCGCGCTGATATCGAGAGCGGGATTGATGACGGTTTGATCGCTCATACCCACTCCAGTCCGGCTTCGGCCAACGGTCCGAGCACGCGCGGCGCGTCGCCGCTCAGTTCCAATCCGATCGAGCGATCCGCGCCGCGGACGATGAGGATGTCCATCGGCGGAAGGCCGATCTGAGCGGGCGTGCTCGACAGAAACGCTTCAGTCCCGCGAATGCGGTTGAAGAGCACCGGCTCGCGATGGTTGTCGTTGCAGTTCGGGCAGACGGCTTGCGTTGCGCGGATCTTTCCGAGCGATTGGAAAAGCTGCTCGCTGTGTCCGCATTTCGGGCAAACCAGTTTCTCGAGCACATCGCGGCTCAGTTCGATCTCCGCCTTTTCGCCACACAGGCTGCGGGCGCGTTCGAGCAGTTCTGCAAGCGTGATACTGTCGGATGTTTCATCGAGCGGGATGATTTCGTCGAGCGTGTCGTGGCTGTAGCAGTTTGACTTCCGCTGATATTCGGTGAGGTACGAATCCGTCGATAATCCGCTGAAAATCCAGCCTTTTCCGGCCATCGTCTGCAGGCCGTGGATCATCTTCACCGCTTCCTGGCACTGCACGCCCGCGATGATCGAGCTGATCGTCGGCGTGGTCGGCGTCTTACCGGTTTCCATTTCGGTTCGCGTGAGCAAATTGCACGAGCGACGATGCTGCAGCAGCTGCCAATCGCGATCGGACATCGTGCATTCGTAGCAGGGGCCATCCGGCACAAAGATGCGCGCGATGCCCTGGATCTGCTCGATCGCGCCGTCGATCCACGGGCGATTCGTCTTCCAGCAATTGCGGTTGATCGCGAGACGCGCTTCGCGGTTATCCAAACCACCGATTACCAAATCCGCCCAGCGGAACACACCCATGCCCAGGTCGTGAATGATGTCGCCGGTGAAGTGGTGGACGTGAATGGCGGGATAAATCTCCTTCGCGCTCGCGGCGGCGACTTCGGCTTTGAATCGACCTGTATCGGATTCCCGATACAAAACTGATCGCGAGAGGTTTGAGTTTTCGATGCGATCTTTGTCGGCGATGAAGATGTTGCCGACCCCGAGCAGGGCGAGGTTCTTGATGATTTCGTTGCCCAGCGCGCCGGCGCCGATCACGACAACCTTGGCCGACGTCAGCTTCTTCTGATCCCACCAGCCAATGAGACGAAAGCGGTCGAATCGGTCATCCGATTCGCCGCGCGCCTCGTCCGGGTTGATGCGGATTGTTTCGCTCATGAAAGTTGGAACCACAGATGAACACGGATGAACACGGATGAAAAACGCTTTCTTTCTTATCTGTGTTGATCTGTGTTCATCTGTGGTTACCTGATTTATCCAGCTGTAATTTCTGGCTGCAGACGAAGCACGTCGCCGTCTTTGACGCCCACGTCAGAGAGCGTTTGATCGTCGAGCAATTGTTTTCCGGATGCGCGATGGTGGAACTTGTAGCTGAGCAGCTGCCCGTCCGGGGCGTGCTGCGGGAAGTTCATCTTCTCGAGCAGCACCGCAAGAATGCGGTTCATCGGCGCATCATCCGGCATCTGAACTTCCTGCCGCTTGTTGCCGGTGGCATCCCAAACCTGGACCGTGACAAGACCCATTGAACTTCTCCCGAAGCCCTTCGCCCAATAAAAAAATCAGCTCACAAAGCGATGTGCACCGCGAGCTTCGCGGCGCTTTCTATAGATACACTACGGCAGATCGGATGCCAATCTGAAGGAAGAGATTCCCGCGGAAAATCAAGCGAAATGCGCGCAATCGCTCGCGAATCGGACGTTGATAAAATGGGATAGGCAAGCCGCGCCCGAATTATCAGGCCTGACCAATAAAATCACGTTTAGCGCGCTTTTCGCATTCCGTTACTCCCCCGCTCATCAGCAAAGACGTTACAGCTTCCGCAGATTAAACCCACCAGATTACACCGTACGCAGAAATTGCTTGTACGTCCGACTTTGGAAAAAAGCGTGTTGTATAGTCCGGCTACCTATCTGTTCGCCGGGAAGTGAATGGCTTCCGCGGTAGGGGAGAGAGTGTAAAAACATGTCGGGAAGGAATGCAATTATACCTGCGTCGCGAGTGGACGGCACCCTGCCGGCGACGCACCGTGTCGATGACTCGGTCTTCCACATCATCTGGCGGCAACGCCGGTTGATTGGCTATTCCATCGCCGCGTGCATGATCCTCGCGATCGTGTACTTGATGGTGGCGCCGAAGCGCTTCACGGCCAGCTCCAGCATTTACGTCCAGAAGATGTCGGTGATGGCGGGCGATAAGTCCGCGGCGCCGACCGATTCCGACGACACCTTCCTCGCGACGCAGTGTGAGTTGCTCAAGTCGACACCGATCGTGGCGCTCGCGCTGGGCATGCCCGGCGTTGATGAAATGCAGACCTTCGACGGCGTGCGTAACAAGATCGCTTATCTTAAGAAGAATCTGTCAGTCGATCTCGGCCGCAAGAACGATCTGATCACCATCAGTCTCGATGCCCCTTCGCCGGATGAAGCCGAAAAGCTCGTCGGCAGCGTGGTCGAGTCGTACCTCGCCTATCAGGCGAAGCAGAAGCGTTCGACCGCCGGTGAAGTCGTGACCATTCTCGAGCGCGAAAAAGACAAGCGCGACGCCGAGCGCGCCGAAAAGAATAAAGAGATTATCGCGCTCAAGCAGACCGCTCACACGCTCTCGTTCGATTCGGACAAGAACAACCTCACGATGACGCGGCTGCAGAGCCTTTCGGCCGCCCTCACGACGGCGCATCTCGATACGATCAGCGCCAAGTCCGCCTATCAGGAAGCCGAGCGCCTCATCTCGAAAGACAAAGAGCTGGAGAAGATGGCGGACGAATCGACCGTCGTGCTTTCTCCGCAGGATGAAGAGCTGCTGAAGGCTCAGATGTTCACGCTTGCTCAGCGCATCAAGGAGCGGCAGTACGGCTCTGCCCATCCGACTTCGCAGCAGCTTCGTCAGCTGAAGGCCGCCTATGTCGGCGGGCTCAAGCACCGCTGGGAAGATTGCCAGAGGAAAGAAGCTGATCTTCAGTCGTCATTCGATGAAGAACAGCATCTCGCGATGCAAATGACGGCCAAGGCGGACGAATATCAGCACCTCGCCGACGAAGTGAAGCGTCTGGAAGCCGCGAGCGATTCGCTCGACAGCCGCATCAAAGATGTCGCGCTGATGGCCAACGAAGGCGCGCTCAACACAACGGTGGTTGAACCCGCCGCCGCGGAAGATGGCCCGACCTCGCCAAAGAAAGCCCGCACCCTGGTGGTCGGCTTTGGTCTCGGTCTCCTGCTCGGCATCGCGCTGGGGCTGGTCAAGGAACTGGTCGATCCGCGTCTCCGCTCGGTTGATGATGTGAAGCTCGCCCTGGGCTTGCCGGTGCTCGGCATGATTCCGCGGATCGGTGGGGCGCAGTCGGCCGAAGCGCATGGTTGGGCCGTACATCTCGATCCGTCGAGCGACGTCGCCGAAGCGTATCGCGCCGTTCGCACGAGCCTGCAGTTCTCAGTGCCGGAAGGCGCCGGCCGGTCGATCGTCGTCACCTCCGCGTCACCGCGCGATGGCAAGTCGACGCTTTCGAGCAACCTGGCAATCGCGATCGCCAAGAGCGGAAAGAGCGTGCTCGTGATCGACGCCGACTTCCGCGCTCCGTCGCAACACAGAATTTTCGGTGTCAGCAATGAAGTCGGATTCTCGAGCGTTCTGCTCGCGGGCGAAATGGTCGATCGCGCGGTTCGCCGCACGACGATCGAGCGCCTGCACGTAATGCCGTGCGGCCCGCTGCCGAAGAATCCGTCGGAGCTGCTCAACAGCTCGATCCTCGGCGATGTACTCGCCGAACTGTGCGAGCAGTACGATCACGTGGTGATCGACTCCCCGCCGGTGATGGCGGTGGACGACGCCCGCATCATTGCAGCGTCGTGCGATCTGACAGTTTTGGTGGTTCGCGCCGACCGTTCGAACCGTAAACTTGCCGCGGCGGCGCGTGACGCGCTCCTCGCGGTGGGCGCCCGCATCTGCGGCATCGTGCTGAACGATTCGCGCACGATGAACCGCCCGGCGTATTCGAGCTATATGCGTGAAAAGATCGGCCTGCCGACGAACGGCAACGGCAATTCGATTCGATCTGAAAACCTGGACTTGGCGCCCCGTGCGCCGCGACCGCTGACGGGCTCGAGCGAAATGCTCTAGAGCCAATAGTCGCGAGGCAACGCCTCGCGCGAGCGGTGAAACGATTCATGTAGTGGGTGTTCTGCAGCAAGTCGCATCTCTGCGACGACTGAAGAACGACAATTTGGAGCAGTTCTTTGTTGCACCGGCGAATCATTCGTTTTGATTCGCGGGTGGTGCAGTAAGGAAGGAGTCCGCGCGCTCGCATCGTTGAAGCGGCGTGCGGAGTACGGAGAAGGTGCCGAACCTCTCGGATCATTCCCGGCGGGGACGCCGGGGCTGTGGGCCGTTGCATCTATTGCAACGCGAGTAGACACCACTGAAGTGCACCGCAGCAGAACGGTGTGATCCGCGTCGGTTCGAGCGCTTCGGCGACGAAGCGCAGGGCAAGCGCGACCGGTGGGGAGATGTCTCCGGTACGCACTTCTCAGCTCTTTCTCCGGTCCCGTCTTCCGGTCGCCACGCCGGCTGACGGTTGCCTGATTCGCGCAGGACATTAGGCACGAACAGGCCAGAGTGTGAGGAGCCGTTATGCAGATCGATGTGAAATCGCCGCGGGCGAAGGTTGCCGCCGAATCACGCCGCTTGCGTGATCTTTATGCACCGGTCGAAATCCACGCGATGCTGACTCGCGAGCGCGCTCGTGCGGATCGCACCCGCAGGGAGTTTTCGCTCGTCGTGTTTGCCGTCGATGGCACGAGCTCGATGGACAGCCAGCTTCGCCTGGCCCGAGTCGTCCTCAAGCACGCGCGAAACACCGACGAGGTCGGCTACTACGATCAGCGCAGCATCTGCACGATCCTGCCGGATACGACCAGCATCGGTGCCTGGCAGTTCGCACAGCGCGTGTGCGAGTCGGCCCAGGGCCGTTCGATCACCGCCAAGTGCAAAGTATTCAACTATCCCACGATCAAAGAGCTGAGCACCGAGAACGGTGACGACCGTCGAGTCAATGGCCATGCGCACATGAATGGCAACGGTCACGCCAACGGTAATGATAATGCTCATCTGAACGGAAACGGCCACGAGCACGCGAACGGCAACGGCGTCGCGGTGATGGAAGCCGAAACCGACGCGCTCCCGGTGGCGAATCTTCGCCGCGAGCAATTGATGCCGTTCCTTTTCGACGGCGTCGAGAAAGAACTCGGCCTTCCGGCCGCGGCCGTGCAGAATCTGCATTCGCTGCTCGTTCGCCCAATGCCGTGGTGGAAACGCGCGATCGACATCCTGGGGGCCGGAACCGGATTGCTGCTGATTTCCCCGCTGCTCGCGATCGTCGCGCTGGCGATCAAGCTGACCTCGCCGGGCCCGGTGATCTTCAAGCAGCGCCGCGCCGGCATCGGCGGAAAGCCGTTCCAGATCTACAAGTTCCGCACGATGTGCGTCGATGCCGAAGCGCAGAAAAAAGCGCTCAAGGCCCAGAGCGAACAGGACGGGCCTGCGTTCAAGATCAAAGCCGACCCGCGCATCACGAAGATCGGCAGGATCCTCCGCGAAA
Organism: Phycisphaerae bacterium; assembly: GCA_025924315.1. Classification (GTDB taxonomy): domain Bacteria; phylum Planctomycetota; class Phycisphaerae; order Tepidisphaerales; family Tepidisphaeraceae; genus JAICIO01. The sequence goes on along the minus strand of JAICIO010000123.1, from coordinate 6,921 downwards.
CGAGTCTCGATGAATTGCCGCAGCTCTGGAACGTGGTGAAGGGCGATATGTCGCTCGTCGGTCCGCGTCCGCTGCCGGTGGATGAATCGGATGAGTGCGATGTTTGGCAACGGCGTCGGCTTGACGTGACGCCGGGTCTCACCTGCATCTGGCAGGTGAAAGGCCGCAGCCGCGTGACGTTCGATGAGTGGGTGCGGATGGATATTACGTATATCCGCCGTCGCCGGTTGTTCCACGATTTGTTGATTCTGATGCAGACGATCCCCGCGGTGCTGCTGCGTCGCGGAGCTCGCTAAAAAAGGATGTTTGGAGATTCGCTGCTCGGGGTCGGAGATAAAATGATTGCTTCTACTAGAGTCAAACTACCGCGGAAATACGATCTTCACGGCGTGAAGGTTACCGCGACGACGTACGAGGAAGTCGTCGATTGCTGCATCGCGATGGCCCAGTGCGGCCAGAGCGCGATCGTCGACCTGATGCCGGTGCACGGCCTCGTGTCGGCCGCGACCGACGAGAGCTACATGAAGGTGATGAACGCCTTCGACATCGTCGCGCCCGATGGCCAGCCGGTCCGCTGGTCGCTCAACTTCTTCCACCGCACGCACCTGGCCGACCGCGTCTATGGACCGGCGCTGACGTATCGCCTCTGTGAAGCGGCGGCGCTCAATGGCGTGCCGATCTATCTCTACGGCAGCAGCCCCGAGGTCATCGAAAAATTGTGCGCGAACCTGATGCACGCCTTCCCGACGCTGCAGATCGTCGGCGCCGAATCGCCTCCGTTCCGCCCGCTAACGCCTGAGGAAGATCAGCAAGTGATCGACCGCATCAACAACAGCGGCGCAGGGCTGGTCTTCCTCGGCACAGGCTGCCCGAAGCAGGAGCTGTTCGCGTATCGCCACCGTCATTCGATCAAGGGCGTGCAGCTGTGCGTCGGCGCCGCGTTCGATTTCCACGCCGGCGTGAAAAAGGTCGCGCCCGAGTGGATGCAGAAACGCGGACTCGAATGGCTCTTCCGCCTTACGCAGGAACCCAAGCGCCTGTGGAAGCGCTACTTCATTTACAACAGCAGGTTCCTCTGGCTGACCGCGAAGGCGATGCTCACGAAACGCCGCGCGAGTGAAGAAGCGATTTTCGAAGAAGAACCGCTGACGACCCGCGAGGCCGCGTAGCGAACGTGGTGATTGGTAATTGGTGATTGACCATCAATCGCCACGCGCCGTCACCCGACACACGCGCGTCATCCTGAGCGAAGCGAAGGATCTCGACTTGGAGCGCAGTTCTCGATCCCGAGATCCTTCGCTGCGCTCAGGATGGCGTGATGCGCGGATGCCGCGGGGACGCGAACGCGTGTCGTTAATCACCAATCACCAATCACCAGCTTCACGCCCCACAGCACTTCTTGAACTTCTTCCCGCTTCCACATGGGCAGGGGTCGTTTCTTCCCGCGTTGCTTATTCGCGCGTTGCGCTCTTGCGCGCGGAAGTAATCCATGATCATCGCGGCGGGGCGTTTGCTGTTGACCAGCTGCGCCATCATCTTCATGTGCGGGTCGATGTGGTTGAAGAAGCGTTTGTAGGCGGGGCACAGGTAGTTGAGGCCCCATTCGCCGTCGGGTGTGTGCGTGAAGCGATGCTTGGGGCATTCGCCATTGCAGGCGAAGCGGACTTCGCATGTCTTGCAATACTTCGGCAGCGTGTCGGATTTGTCCGAGCCGAACTTCTGCTGCTGCTCGCTGGCGACCATTTCACCGAGGCTGCGGTTGAGGATGTTGCCCAGGTGATACTGCGGATAGACGTAGTGATCGCAGGAATAGAGATCGCCGTTGTGCTCGATCGCCATCGCGGCGCCGCATTTCTCCGCGAAGACGCAAAGCGATGAGCCGGCGCCCATCCAGTTGCCGAGCGCGACGTCGAAGAGCTGCACGAAGACGCGCCCGACGTCGTTGCGCACCCACTGATCGAAAATCTTTACCAGGAATTCGCCGTAGTCTTTCGCGCGAAGGCTCCAGTCGGTGACGGGCAGATTCTCGTCCGTCCCATGCATCGGAGGCTCGGCGAAATCCATTCCGCGGACCTTGATGTTCAGTTGCGGCAGGCGCTCGACGAGCGGGATGAACTGAATGAACCCGCTGCCGATCTCTTTGAGGAAGTTGTAAACCTTCAGCGGATGGTGCGAGTTGAGGCGGTTCACCACGGTGAGCGTGTTGAACTCCGCCTTATGCTTCTTCAATAGCTCGAGTCCACGCACGACGTCGTCGAACGTCGGCTGTTGTTTCTTATCGACGCGATACGCGTCGTGCAGCTCGCGCGGACCGTCGATGCTCAGGCCGACGAGGAACTGATTCGCCGCGAGAAATGCGCACCACTCGTCGTCGAGCAGCGTGCCGTTCGTCTGGATCGCATTGCTGATCCGCTTCCCGTCCGCGTATTTCTTCTGAACCGCGACAATCTTTCGGAAGTAATCAACCCCTAGCAGTGTCGGCTCGCCGCCTTGCCACGCGAAGTTGATCTGCGGAACCGGCTGCGACTGGATGTATTGGCGAATGTAGCTGTCGAGCACCTCGTCGCTCATCCGCCAATTGCTCTTGTCGGGGTAGAGCTTTTCCTTTTCAAGGTAAAAGCAGTATTTGCAATCGAGGTTGCAAATCGGCCCGATCGGCTTGGTCATGACATGAAAGCCGCGGGATGTGGGAGAGGCCGGGGGCATTGAGCAGAAGTATAGCCGGGATGAAGAGCGTGTGGCACAGCCGCCCTCGGCTGTGCTTTTGCGACGGAGCACAGCCGAGGGCGGCTGTGCCACACAGGTTTCTGCTTGCGTCAGCGCGCGCTTGCCTTATACTGCGCGCGGGCTGACAGGGACTGTCAAATCGTGAATCCAAGGATGGATTATGGATCGCAACCACGTTTATCGTGCGGGAATCGCTCTCGGTCTATTTGTTGCGACCGGTTGCCAGGCTCACAAGAACATTGCGAAGAAGCCGGAAGCGCCTGAGGCAGTGTCCGCGCCGTCCGAGCAGATGACGCTCGACCATGCGCCCGCCGCCACAACGGCGCCGGATGATGTCGATGCCGTCACGCGCCGGGCGGAGGAATATGCCAAGGCGCTCGAGGCGCTGCAGGCGAAGAAGTCGGGATCGGCCACCGCAACGGCGACGCCGAAGGAAAATGAAGTTGCCTGGCTCGAAGGCGCTGATCGGCTAAGCCTTTCCAACACGCCGACTTCACATAAGAAATCGGCCGAGCCGGAAACGGCGCCACAGGCGCTGGTCAAGCCGGTGATCGCGGAAAACACGCCAACCATTCCGAATCAACCGACGGTTGCAGCGCCGAAAGGTGCGGCCGATCCGGTGCCCCAGCAGCTCGCGATGCTCGATGCGACCAAAGCGCCGCCTCCGCCCGTGCCGAGTGTTGCGTCGGTCTCCAACACCAGCAACACGCCGCTCGATGAACGCCTCGGCAAGCTCGTCAAGGATTATCCGCGGGACGTATCGGCGCAATTTGAATATCAGCTCCTGCAGTTCCTCGAAAACCAGCAGGTTCCGCAGATGCAGGTGCTCAGCTCGCTGCCGGCGGAGGATCGGGAACTTGTCACCGCGATCATCGATGGGCTCAGCAACTTCCGCAACACGCTGCGCATCGACAACAACATGCTGCTGTCGAAGAAGGTTCGCCCGATTCTCGATCTCGCCGAACGGCTCCGCAGCGAGGCTGAGCTGTCGATCCCGACGCCGGCGCTGTGCAGCAAAGTCGACGGCTTCGGTTCATACGAGCCGGTCGAACCACGTTTCACGGCCAACAAAGAGACGCGAACGGTCGTGTACTGTGAGGTGGAAAACTTTTCCTCGCAGAAGAACGACAAGCAGCTGTGGGAAACGAAGCTGAAGCAGCAGTGCGTGCTCTACACCGAAACCGGGATGCAGGTATGGCAAGCCGATCCGGCAGTTGCCGATGAATCGGTTCGCACGCATCGGCGCGATTTCTTCTTGGTGAAGTTGATTACGATTCCTTCAAGCCTGCCGATCGGTCGCTATCTGCTGAAGGTGACCGTTGAAGATGAGCTGGCTCACCGAGTGGCGGAGGCGTCGCTGCAGGTGATCATCGTGGCGCAATGATGGTTTGAATGCCGCTTGCGGTTTCGCAGACCAAGACGCGTTCTGATCTGCGAAACCGCAAGCGTCTACCACACCTCGACCAACATCGCGCCGCGCTTGCATTGCCGGCTGATCATCGCAAGATAGCTTCCTTCAGGAGCTACGAATCATGCGATGGTTTTCCGCCGCTTTATTTGCATTGGGATTGGCGCTGGTTGGAGGCTGCGCCGACACCAAGACGTTGACGATCGCAACCAAGCCCGCCGACGCCATTCTCACGGTGGATCATATCGAAGTTGGATCCGGGCCGAAGACGCTCAATTTCGATTTCGACGCCTCGCGCCTGACGCATGAGGTCAAGGCCGTGCGCCTGGGTTTCAGGGACACCTACCTCGTCCTGAAAGAAGATTCGCCGGAGTTCGACAAGAAGCAGATTGAAATCGAGCTCCTCCCCAAAACGCGAGCGGTCACGATCAAGACCAACATGCCCGCCGTCATCAGCATCGATGGCAAAGCGGTCAGCGATAAGCCGATGACCGAGTACAAAACGGAACTTCCGTTCACCATCATCAACAAGCAGAACGAATGGCGCACCCACGAAGTGGTCGCGCAGCGGAAAGGTTACGTCTGCGAGTCGAAGACGATTCAGATGGGGGATCTCGATCCGACCTACAACCTCGAGCTCAAGCCGGCGAGAAAAGACATCACCGTCGACAGCAACCCGCCGGGCGCAAAGATCTTTTTCGACGGGAAGGACGAAGGCCTGGCGCCGGCGAAGATTGCCGACGTCGATTTCCCGTTTGATGACGATGCGAACGATTTCTCGAAACATGAGATCCGCGCGGAGAAGCCGGGTTACGATCCGGTGAAGAAACAGATCAGCTGGGACAAGGGTACGTCGGAATATCAGCTCGACCTGGAACCGCAGATCAAGACGGTGCGCATCATCACCGATCCGGCCGGCGCCACCGTGCTGCTCGATGGGCAGGAACTGAAGCACGACGAAGCCGGCAATGCGATCGTGGAGAAGCTGCCGTTCACTCCGAACGAAAACGGCGAACCGCGGACGTACAGTGTGGATGTGAGCTTGCGGACCGCGCAGTCGGAATGGGCGCCGCAGCATTTCAAGATCGGCTGGGACAACGGCCAGGCCGACTATCCGGTGAAGTTAAAAGAGATCCGCACGCGCAACGTCAGCCTGGTGACGCCGGAGCTTCAGCGCACGCCGCAGGGCTGGCAGATCGTCGCGAAGGTCACGACCACGCTCGCGGCGAAAGACGTGAACGAACCCAATGGCGAAGCGCCCGTGCAGGTCTCGCAATTCGAGAACGGCACGATGATCGACACGCTGGCCGTTTCGCCTGATGGCTCGCGGCTCGTGTACTCGGTGCTTCAGCCGACGACGAACGCGCAGGATCTGAAGTCGCGGATCGAACTGATCAACACCGACGGCACCGGCGGACGCGTCGCAATCGACGACGGACAATCGCTCGATCTCATGCCGACCTACACGCCCGATGGCAGTCAGATCGTTTACTCATCGAATCGCGCCGGACGCAAGATGAACATCTTCTCGGTTTCCCCGAAGGGTGAATCCGGCGTCACGAATCTGACCAGCGGCGACAGCACGGATGTCTGGCCGTCGGTCGATTCCGATCCGCGGCAGCGCTTGTATTACCAGGGGATGCTCGACGGTCGCGAAGACGCGCACATCTACATGGTGAAGCTCAACACGATTCTCAAGACCGATCTACCCACGATCGGCACGCAACCGCGGATCAGTCCGCGAAATGACTCGGTGATCTTCTCGCGCAAGAATGAGAAGACCGGCATGCGCGATTTGTGGCTGATGAGCGATCTCGGCACCGGCGCGCGAAATCTGACCGACACGCCGAGCAGTGAAGAATTTGATCCGTCCTGGAACCGAGACGGCAGCAAGGTCGCATTCACCTCCGATCGGGGAACCGACGATGACGGCCGGCATCAGCTCGACATCTGGGTGATGGACATCGCCCATCCGGAGAACGCGAAGCGGATCACCAGCAACGCGAGCGTCGACGACTGCCCGGTCTGGGATCCAACCGGAAACGCGATCTACTTCCGCTCGAACCGCGGCGGATCGTGGCAAATCTGGAAGATCAGTGTGAAGTGAATCTGGTGATCTCTGATTGGTAATTGACGAGACATAATGATTATTGATTAGTGATTAATGTTGGCGCGTGTCTGGTTAATCAATAATCACTAATCAATAGATCTCATCAATCCCGATCACCACTTCTTGAATCTACGTTTCGGCTTGCTACTCTACGTCCTGCCCTTCGGGCGGCTGCGAAGCCGGTTGTGGGTTTGTGAACTCATGACCATGGGAAGGCGGTGAAAATCCGCCGCGGACGCGCCGCTGTGATGGACGTTTTTGCCTGCTTGATGTGATGCCACTGTTCCTGGTCGACTTTGTGTCGAAGGGATGGGAAGGCGAAAGCAGGATGTCCTTAGCCAGAAGACCTGCCTGCCGGGCACTGAGTCCGCCGCGACGTGCGGTGGGCCATCGCTGTCGTCCTCGCGATTTGGGACGGTGAGCGGAGCAGGTCATTGCGCCGGTTCGTTTGACTTCGAACAGCGCCACTCCTGATTGCCGCTTTTCCCATTCCTCAAACAAGCGCGGACGAACTGGTTTATACGGGTTCGATTTAATTCGCGCGCAGCGATCTTGTAGGGTCCGCGTCAGCGGGCCCGGTATTGGGTTTTTTTAACGGAGGAATAAACGGTGCGGAGGTGCGGGCCCGACAAAGCGCGGGGAGTAGTGGGAGGTGCGGTTTACTTGGTACACGCGG
>JAICIO010000122.1 GCA_025924315.1 Phycisphaerae bacterium | reverse complement strand
GTCCGCTTCAGCGGACCGGTTATTTCTTCCCGCGCAAAAGGCGAATAACCGGTCCGCTGAAGCGGACCCTACATGTGAGCATCGTGTGTACGTTGAAGAGACACCTATGACGTCCCTCATGATCGATTTCAAATGCGCCAAATGTGGACGGCCCTTCTCCGTCCCCGAGGCGTATGCCGGACGCAGGGCGAAATGCAAAACCTGCGGAACGGATCTCGTCGTCCCGCAGAAGGCGATTCGCCCGGCCGCGCCACCGACGCCGTCCGCCGCTCCGCAGCGGCCCCTCGAGCCGAAGCTACCGATGCGCACGCGCCGCCTCATGGCCGACGCGCAGCAGATGGCAACCGCGTTCAAAGGTTTCGATCTGATCAAGGTGCGCCCAACCGCAGGCGATCCGCCCGATATCTACCAAATCGATTACGTCATCAAGAGTCTCGATCGCGATAAGAAAGGTCAGCCGATCGCGCGCACGCAGCACACCGCCGAAATTCAACTCACGCTCGATTACCCGCGGCTGAGCCCGAAGTGCAAAATGCTCACGCCGATCTTCCACCCCAACATCGATCCGAGCACGATCTGCGTCGGCGATCACTGGACGGCCGGCGAACGCCTCGTCGATCTCGTCATCCGCATCGGCGAGATGATCGCGTATCAGGCCTACAACATCCGAAGCCCCCTCGACGGTGAAGCCGCGATGTGGGCGGACCTCAACGGCAACAAGCTCCCCACCGACGCACGCAATCTTCGTCCTCCCGGAATGGATTGACGTTCGATCGCACAAACAAGAAAGGCTCGTCCGTTTGGACGAGCCTTCGTTGCGTTTGATTCGAATGCAAGTCTTAGGTCGCGCGGCGATGGTTCGGACGTCGCACGAGCGCGAGACCGCCGAGTCCGAGCAGGCAAAGCGACGTCGGCTCCGGCGTGATGTTTGGGATCGTCGAGACGAACGGCGTCGGCACGAGCGGAGCATTTGCGCCGTACACGTTGCCGTACAACCCGCCGGTCGAGCCATTGAGAATCGTGAATCGGCCGATGGTGTAAGTCAGAGTTTGGCCCGAAGTATTCGGCGCTACGATGACGTCGCCCCACTGCGCATTCACTTCGGTCGCGGTCATCTGTTCCGGCTGCGTCGTATCGCCAACGAACGTCGTGTGCAGATTCGGCGTGCTGAAATCTTTGCCGTTGATGAACGTGTCGAATTCCAGATACGGAAACGCAGACCAGAAGGTCGGATTGGGGAAATTGCTGTTGAAGGACGGTACATAGAAGTTGCCGGTCGACAGCTTGAACTCGAGCTGCGCGCTGACCCAGTCATCCGGCGTGGCGACGGTGTTACTCACCGAGACCTGCAAATCGTAAGTCGAATAGTTGTTGAGCGTCGGATCCGCGGTCTTCGCAGCAGTGGTGATCGGAACGGGAACGAACGTCGCGGTTACCGTCGCGCGCGCGGACGACGCGACCAAAGTTGCAACAAGAATGGCCGCCGCTAAATGCTTACAATGAGGCATGCAACGCTCCAACAAACAATGGCGTCTTTCACGGGTGAATGATCGAACTGTTTAAACAGTGCCGATCGGAGCTAATGCCGGAGGAAGTTCTCCCCATCCTCGGCAGGACTCAAAGTCGTAAATTACTGTAATTCCTATCCCGCGGTCAAGAAGAATGCAGGGTAGGAAAATGTTGTCAGTTCGGAGAGTTTTGGCTAGCCCGGCCGCTTGCGGCCGGTTCCCGCCGCAAGCGGCGGGGCTAAACGTACCTTTCACTTCTCCTCGACAACTCTTCTTCGGTTAAACCGGATAAACCACATTACCGTACCGACGCGACTGCCTTTTTACCCCCGTGCTCGCGGGTCATGTCCGCCAGAAACTGGTCGTATTTCGCCGGGTCGATCGGCAGTTCCACCGGCTTTCGGGTTAAACCCGCCATCAGCATCGCGTTACCGATCTCCAAACCCTTGATGCCTTCCTCGCCCGGCGCCGCCAGCGGCACGTCCTTCAGGATCGCGTCGATGAAGTTCTGCGTCACGAGCTTGTGCGTATTTTCCGGCTGAGCTGCATACGTCAGATTGATGTCCCAGGTTTCCGCGACCGGGAACATTTCCGGGCTCGTCTCGCGGAGCTTCTTCACGCTTTGCCGCGTGCGGCGAAATTGCAACTTCCCCTGCCGCGCCGAAAGCACGCCCTGATCGCCAGCGATCTCGAGATAGTTTGACCCCGGCGCTTCGCCGGTCGACGTGATGAAGTGCCCGATCGCGCCGCTCGGATATTCGAGGATCGCGCTCACTTCATCTTCCACTTCGATCGGGTGCGTCTTGGCAATGTTTGCGACGGCGGTGATCCGGTTCGGCATCATGCCGGTGAGCCAGTAAAGCATATCGAGATTGTGCGGGCATTGATTGAGCAGCACCCCGCCGCCTTCGCCCGCCCACGTCGCGCGCCATCCACCGGATGCATAATACGTCCACGTGCGAAACCAGTCGGTGATGATCCACGTGATCCGCGAGATCGGCCCGAGATCGCCCTCCTGCACCAGCGATCTAATCTTCTGGTACAGCGGATACGTCCGCACATTGAACATCAGCCCGAACTTCTGCTTCGGATGCTTCTCATGCGCCGCGATCATCGTCCGCGCCGCCCCGACGGTGACCGCCATCGGCTTCTCGCACAACACGTGCAGCCCTTTCTCAAGGGCCGCGATCGTCACTTCGGGATGCTGAAAGTGCGGCGTCGCAATGAGCACCGCGTCGATCGGCCCCTTCTCAATCATCTCGCGGTAATCCGTGAACCATGGAACCCCGAACTCCTCCCCGATCGCCTTCGCCCGCTCCGAATTCGCATCACAAACCGCCCCCGCTCCGCCGCCGACGAGGGTCGGAAAATACCGCAAATGGGCCGACCCCATCGTCCCCAGCCCAACCACACCAATCCGCACATGTTCCACGAGTGATTCTCCGAAATCTCAACCGCATTCCCCGACCGCGTCGCAAGCATACAAGGGCAATCGATCAAAAACGAGTGAGGTGGAAGAATGGCTCACCTATGACACGGGAAGAAATACTCGCAAAGGCGATGGATCTTCCTGCCGAGGATCGCATCGAGCTGGCATACGAGATTTATCGGAGCATTCCGGAAGATCCAGAAATCGACGCACGACGGGCGGCGGAAATCGAGCAGGCTCAACACGATCGATACTGATCCGAACAAGATGATTCCGTGGGAAGAAGGACGCGATCAGATCCTGGGAAGGCGCAAGCGCGATGGACAATTCTAGAGGATCGCTTGCGCATATTAATCAAGGCCTACTCCGCTTATCATGACGGTGTTACGTGCGATGGCGCTATCCGCATTTCGTGAATGTGATCTACACATATCAAAAGGGGTCTTATGCCGTCAAAGAAACCCAGATCGTTGTGGTCCGCTCCGCCTCATACGCTCGCGAAACTGGCAATCCTACGGAACTACTTGAACGCGTACTTCGCGATACTCGGCCGAACGACGAATCACACACGCGAAATCCTTTACGTCGACGGGTTTGCTGGACCCAATGAATACCTCGATCATCCTCGCGGGTCGCCTACCGAGGCGATGAACGCCGCGGCCTCCGCCATCCGGGCTGCGGGTACAAACTGGCGCGCGAAAGGTGTTGCGTGTGTCTTCATCGATCGTGAACACTGGATTGTCGAACACTGTCGCCGGAAACTCTCAGAACTCCCCCCGCATGACCGTATGAGATTTGAGGTGCTGGAGGGGCGATTCGATGAAGTACTCCCGTCGCTCATCGCTCGTTATCCATCGCACTTTGAGGATGACGCTCCGCTTTTCGTGTTTGCAGATCCATTCGGTGCGACAGGCGTTCCGTTCTCAAGCGTTCAGAAGATTCTGGGAGCCGAACGTTCGGAGCTTTTTCTCAATTTCGACAGTGACGGACTCATTAGGATTCTCAAGGCGCAGGCAGCTGGCAACGCCGATGAGAATCTTACGAGCATATTCGGTAACGAAGCTTGGCGTGGAGTGCTTACTGCTGAAGGAGATCCGCTGAAATTGGCGCGCTCCGCACTCGAGTTATTCAAGGAGCGACTCCGATCGATCCGGAGCGTCAAGTATGTCTTTGCATTTGAAATGCAGAAACACGAGGGCATTCCAGATTATCACTTGGTTTTCGCCAGCAAACACCCGCTCGGTCTTGAAAAGATGAAAGAAGCGATGCGCGCTATCGCTCGCGACCAGGGCGGATTCACCTTTTGTGATGCGAGCGCGAGAATCGGATCGCTCTTTCGGTTTGACCGTCCTGAAGATTGGGCCGAGACGGTCCATTCTCAGTTCACCGGAAAGACCGTTTCAGCACCGCAGGTGTGGGATTTCGTTTTAAATGAAACACTACTCGTGAATGCTAAGGGCGTGCTGGAGCGACTAGAGAAAGAAAAATTCGTTACAATCGCGAGAAAACCGGGCGCAGGAAAGAGGCGCGACCTTCATCTGATGGAAACGATTACCTTCAAACCCGGCAAATACCTCGCCCCCTCAGCGCCCAAGGAAGGACTCTTCGATGGCTCGTAAAAGCAACATCGAATGGACGGATATGACTTGGAATCCGGTGACGGGCTGCACGAAAGTCAGCCCCGGCTGCAAGCATTGCTATGCCGAGACGATGGCAAAGCGGCTTAAGGCAATGGGCAGCCGAAGATATGTCGAAGGCTTCAAACTCACACTTCAGCCGGATTTGTTAGAACTGCCACTGCGGTGGCGCACGCCGCGACGGATCTTCGTCAACTCCATGTCTGACCTGTTTCATCCTGGAATACCAGACGAATACATCTTCCAAGTCTTCGACACGATGAATCGTGCAACCCGTCATCAATTCCAGATCCTGACTAAGCGCCCCGAGCGCGTTCTATCGTTAGACACTCAACTCTCTTGGTCCCCGAACATTTGGATGGGCACGAGCGTCGAGAACATCAACTACGTCGATCGAATCGACGATCTCCGCATCACGTCGGCTCACACTCGGTTTCTATCACTGGAGCCGCTACTGGGTCCACTCCCAGGTCTGAATCTGTCCTGTATTCATTGGGTAATAGTCGGCGGCGAATCAGGACCGCACGCGCGCCCGATGAATCGGGCGTGGGTCGTTGACCTTCGGAAGCAGTGCCGAGCGGCAAAAGTACCGTTCTTCTTTAAGCAGTGGGGTGGCGTGAACAAGCATCGCACCGGGCGGCTGCTCGACGGACGCCAGTATGACGAGATGCCAGTCGAAGCCTCTCGAACGCATGCGTTGACGGTGCTTGAAACCGAATGAACTCCTCCGCAATCTGGGCGCCTCGTTCCCTTCCAAGTTCGCAGAATTTGGCGGAAAAACTGTGAACGGGGCGGTATGAATATCGTGCGGGGGCGGCGTGGTCAGTTTGGCTGACCATGGGTTTTGAAAATACGCGTGTCAGTAGAGGTGACCACGCCGCGCGAATGGCTGGAAGAGCTCTGATTCGATGCGAGAAGCGCGTCGTTTTGGTTGACGTAGGTTGTCAAAAGTTGACGAAAGTTGACGTTTGTTGACCTCGCGGTGCGAAAATCAAAACGAAGCCAAACTGGGGTTGCGATTATGAACTATCGCTGGGCTGGCCTGATCGTCATCGTGGTGTTGATGTGCGCGGGACAGGCGCTGGCGGCGCCGGCGCTTCGGACCATCCGCACGCGGCATTATGAGATGCATACGGATCTGCCGGAGGACCTGGTGCGCGACTTCGCGGGGCGGATGGATGCGATGTATGACGAGTACGCCCGGCGGCTGAGCGACTTCAAACCGCCAACGGATGCGCAGTCGCTGCCGGTTTATCTGTTTCGAAGCCACGACGATTACGTCGCGTTCACGCACACGGAGCACACGGGCGGGGTGTTCGTTTCCAATGGCGAGAGAAGTTTTCTCGCGTCGTTCCTCGAAGGTCAGGGTCGCGAAGGGATGGGGCACACGCTGCAGCACGAAGCGTTTCACCAGTTCGCGTTTTATGTCGTCAGTCCAAACCTGCCGACGTGGCTGAACGAAGGCATCGCGGAGCTGTACAACGACGCAATCTGGACCGGCAGCCGCTACATCATCGGCGAGGTTTATCCGCGGCGCGTGCGGCGCATCAACGAAGACATCAAGAACCACAGCTTCGTGCGCTTCGAGAAGATGCTGTCGATGGATCACAACACGTGGAACCAGTCGCTCAGCGCCAAGGACGAGACGGCGACGACGTATTACAACCAGGCGTGGGCGATGGTCTATTTTCTCACGCAGAGCAACTCGGCGCAGCCGAAGCAGATGACAGCGTATCTCAAGCAGCTGCACGACGGCGGCGATCCCAACGCGTCGTGGAAAACGTTTTTCCCCGACACGGAAAAACTGCAGAACCAATTCGCGAACTGGGTGACGAGCGTTCACCCGACGCCCGGCGGAACGCTCATCGAGCGGCAGGAAGTGCTCGGCGATTTTTACGTCGCGGCGAAGCAGTATCGGAACTTCAAATCGCTGCCCGACTTCCGCAACTTCGTAACGGCGTCGGGCATGTGGATCACGTACAAGGTCGGCGGAGTGAAATGGAAAACCGATCGCGGGGACGTGTACTTCCGCAATCTGAACAACGACATCTGGCAGGACAACCAGCTCTTCTTCGAAGACCGCGCCGGCAGCGAGCCGGACATCGTCTGCATCCCGGACGGCAAGACGACGATGCGCACGCGGTTCTACGGCTCAGGCAAATCGATGGAGCACGAGCTGTTGTTCGACGTCGATCCGCACAAATCAGGCTCGAACGTCCAGATGGGCGGCCTTCATAAGGGAAGTGGACTGCAGGGACTTCATTAGCTGATAACTGAGCGCGTTCGTAGTTGCCGCGGCGAGGAGCTGCGCTCGCGTCTGGGCGGACACATCCATCGCCACATCGCTGTCTTCGATCATCGAAACCGACGAGACCAGCAGCTCGCGCGCCGCCGACAACTGATCGAGCCGCGGTTGGATCTGGTCCTGCATGAAAGCGCCGGCCGTGCCACGCATCGTGGCGACGTCTTCGATGGCGGCGCTGATCACTTGTGAGGAGGTTGAAGAATCGGTTGAAGTTGAAGTCGTGTCGAGCGACCCGCCGCTTTCAATGTCAGCGAGCGAGTAATCGACGCCGTCAACCGTCACTTTGCCAAGTTGATCGCTCGCGACATTCGGAAGCGAAAGCGAATTACCGGACGCCGAGACGGTGGCGGTGCCATCGAGCAGCGGCTTGCCGGCGAAGGTGGTGTTTTGTGCGAGGCGATCGACGCTGCTCATGATCGCGTCGATCTCGACCTGGTTGGCGGAGCGCTCCTCGTCGCTCAGCCCGCCCGTGCTGGCGTTGGCCGCGACGAGGCCTTTCGCCTGGTCGAGCAGATCCGAGATTTGTCCCATCGCGCCGTCCGCGATGCTCGTCACAACCAGGGCCCGTTCGTTGGTCTGCGATTCAGCATCGAGCTCGGCGAGCGAAGAATGAAGGGAAGCGGCAGCGATCAGGCCAGCGGGGTCGTCGGAGGCGGAGTTGATGCGCAACCCGGTCGCCAGCCGCTTATTGGCTTGCGCCAGCAGCGTCTGCTGCGTCTGCAGGCCCCGCATGCTCATCAGGCCGATGATGCTGTTGAAGTCGATCGACATAGCTTCCCGTCTATGGGGATATCCAATTCGGTGACGAGCGAGGCAAGTGCACATGGTTATGGGACGGAGGATCCGAAACCGGCAGCGGCACTTAATTGCCACTGCCCGTCGCGCGAGCGCCAGAGCCGATCGCTTTCGTTTCCTTGCTTGACGAATTAATTCATTGACTTGACGAATTACTTCGTGTATTTATGTCGAGTACGGATCGGGGACGTATGTTCTCGGCCGAATCGACAGGCGTTTCGGCGGCTCGTACACTGCGAACCATGGCGAGGCCGAAATCGAACAAACCGACGGATGGCGAGCTACTGATCCTGCGGGTGCTGTGGCAAAGGGGGGGCAGCACCGTGCGGCAAATCCACGCGGCTCTCCAGCAGGTGCACCCCACCGGCTATACCTCGGTCCTGAAGATCCTTCAGATCATGACCCAGAAGGGTCTGGTCGTGCGCGACGATTCCCAGCGACCGCAGGTGTACTCCCCCGCCGCCAGTGAAACCAAGACCAAACGCCAGTTCATCAAGGACATGATCGACCGCTTATTCGGTGGATCGGCCAAGAACCTCGTCATGCACACGCTGGCGACGAACAAGTCTTCCGAAGAAGAGCTCGCGCAAATCCGCGAACATCTCGATAAACTACGGCGCGATCCGAAATGACGGGTGATTGAATGCCCCTCGCCTTCCCCATCGAACGCCTCGGCTGGGTGCTGCTGCACTTCGTGTGGCAGGCGGCGCTGCTGGCGCTGATCCTGGCGATCGCGCTTCGGTGGATGAAACGCTCGTCGTCGCTTCTGCGCTACGTCAGCGCCTGCACCATCCTGGTGCTGATGGCGCTGGCGCCGATCGTGACTTTCCTGCTTCTGCCGAACAATCGCGCATTCGATGATCGCCCTTTGCTCGTTCCCGACGCGGCTCTTGGCAACCTGCCTGCGTTCATCAGCCAGACGCTCCCACCGTCAATGGTTGCTGCCAGCAGCGCGCACGACGAGTTCATCAGCGGCGCGGAAATGTGGCTCGCAGACAAAATGCCCGTCTTCGTCGCGATCTGGTGCGCGGGGGCGGCGCTGATGCTCACGCGGCAAATCGGCGCGTGGATTTATCTGCAGCGGCTCCTGCGCCGCAGCAGCCTTCCCTTGCGCGAATCGTGGACAAGGCTGAATCGGTTGGTCGAGCGCGTGGGACTGAAACGTCACGTGCAGCTGGTCGAGACGACGCTGCTGAATGTGCCCGCGACGGTCGGATGGATCCGGCCGATCGTACTGTTGCCGGCTTCGGTGCTGACCGGACTATCGGCCGCGGAAATCGAGGCGCTCGTCCTGCACGAGCTCGCACACATTCGGCGTCACGATTATCTGATCAACGTTTTGCAGACGGTGGTGGAAACGCTGCTGTTTTATCACCCGGCGGTGTGGTGGGTTTCGAAGCGCATTCGCATCGAGCGCGAGAACTGCTGCGACGACATCGCCGCAGCCGCCAGTGACGACGCCGCGAACTATGCGATCGCGCTGGCGACGATCGAAACGCTTCGTCCGGATTCCCCGCGATTTGTGATGGGTGCCGCTGGGGCGAGCCTGCTCGATCGGATCAAACGTCTGACGCTCCCGCGTGAAATCGCTGTACGCCGTCGGCACGGCGCGGCCGTCGCGTGCTCGCTGCTCGTCGCCGCCCTGCTGCTTCTGATTCAAACGCAGGCGCTGGCGAGCCTGATGCTCGAGCACCGCGTGCGCACGCTCGATGACATGCCCACCTTCGGACAAGCGGTCTATTCGATTATGCAGATGCCGCGCGACAACGACGCGCTTCTGCCCGCGATCGAAAATGTTTTTGCTCCGCTGGGGAAGAAGCAATCCGCCGACGCAAGCTCACCGGAGGTTCAACGACTCGTCGAAATCCTGAATCGCGGTGGCGATCCGGATGCGCTGCTGAACAAATCTCAAGCCGCGATGTCCGCCACGAGTCGATTTGCGTTCCAGAATCGGCCGGATTGGAAATATGGCACCTACGCGCAACAGAAGCAGTTGATCCGCGATCTGTGGAAACTGGCGCAGGACGCCGATCCTTCCGATCCCGCTCGAGCAAGAACCTACGCCCGAGCGGCGATTCTCCTGGGCGGGCAGGAAATCATGGAATACGGCAATGCGCTGGTGTCACTGGTTCTGCGCGAAGATGGCGGCCGGAATCTTGCGCAGCTCACGCCGCAGCAGCGCGAGCAGTTCCAGCAATATCTCCGGGACAACCGCGCGCTGATCGTGCTCGCGGTCGGGCACGCGGTGCAGTTCACGCAGACGTACAATTCACTCCCGACGGCGACGCCCGAGCGGCAACGTGAAGCGATGGCATCGATGATCGATTCGCTCGATCGTTTGCACGAGCTGGGCCCGCAGCGCATGACCGTGCAGTGGCAGGTGGCAAATCTTGCACAGCGCCTGGCGCACGATCCGATTGCAAAGAAAATGGGCTTCGATCTCCGGCCCTATGCGCAGCGCTGGGCCAGCGAGATTGACGAGCCACAGTTTGACGAATGGATGCGTCAGGCGATCGAACAGGCACCGGTCAAAGACGGCAGCGGAGCGATGGTGAAGCGAGTGTCGATGGAGGAACTCCATCGCAGGACTCCGCGGGCGCCTTCAACGAATCCCTCAGCGCATAAAAATGTCGAGGGTTGAAGAAGGAGGGGGGGAACCTTCTTCGGGGAGTACCCTCGACTCCAGTAGCCTACCGCACCCAACCGCGAAGATCAACTACTTCGTTCGATTAATAACGATTATTGCGAAATCATGTTGTGATACATGCCGCTCAGAATCGCCCGCCCGAGGATCAGCACCATCACGCCCTTGCTGATCAACCCGCGTCCAAGCAGGCCTTCGCCGGTGACTGCTTCCGGGACAGCCGTCGCGAGATAGACCATCATCGCGATCACTGATGCGAGCAGTGGTGTTTTCCGCGCGAGCACCGAAAGCGATACGAACGCCACCGCAAGGCTGTAGCTCACGATGCGAAGTTCGTCGATGTTGATGTTGCCGAATGCTCCATGTGGCGTATGGGCGACGAGGATCGGATAGATCACCCCGCGGAGTGCCGACATCCCGGCCGCGCCGAACAGGATTCGTGCCGCCCAGCGCGCTTCCTTCTGTTTCCGCAGAACCACCGCGACCGGCGTTTCGCGCGCGTTGTCGGCCGAGCGCTTTACGCCGGCCACTTCCGGCAATCGACCGGAGCAACAATGACAGATGGTTTCAAACGCGCAGTTCGCAACGCGGCAATGTGGGCAGATGACAGCGGACATGATCAGGCTCTCTTCCGACGGAATTAACGTCGGCCAGAGTTGTCATCGCCGTTAGTTGAAGAGATATCGAGTTTGGTAGGGCGCAATAAAAAGTCGAGGGTTGAAGAAGGAGGGGGGGAACCTTCTTCGGGGAGTACCCTCGACCGGTGTAAGGATATCGCTTCGCGTGTTTCGAATCAAGCGAAAGACAGTTTTTGCATCAGACTTTTTCGCACATCCGCAGCAGCGAAAGTGTGCGATTGCCCGCACAGTCCGCACGCTGAGCGATAATTTGGGGCCGTCCAATTTTTACGTCTCGCACCCCTGTTGAAAACTGTGCGGAAACGATGCGCGATGGATCGATCCACCGCAACGTTTGTGTCAACAAATCCGGAATAAACGCGCCGATCGCCGCGGATGAAAAGGTCCACGGAGCATGCTCGACATCAAATCGGCGGATGACGTCACGATGATGCGTGAAGGCGGAATATCGCTCCAGCAAAAAATGCTCGAGCCGCCCCACCGCCGCGCGCCCCGTGAAACCACCAGGCGTCGCGGCGTAGTGCAGGATCGTTCGATGATCTTGAACCGTTCCTGTGCAGCCGTGGATCGTGTTTCGGTAACGCAAACGCGCGAGGTGATACGGCAGCCCATACACGCGCGGGCCGATGAACTCCGCGAGACGATTCGGGATCCACTCGCTGAGAAAATAAATGCCCGGCGTGTCGCCGGCGCGAACATAGGTGCGCAGATTGAGAAACTCGTGCTCTGCCAGCGGCGCCATCAGCGCCGCGGCGACGCGACCACCGAATGCGGGACGCAAACGTTTCTGCGTGAACGCGACGAGACTGACATACGCGCGGCCGTCAAACAGATCGAGCGGAAACGGAACGTGCGCTTGCAATCTCTCCGCATCCGCTTCGACGTGAATGAAGAACATCTCGCACCAGTCGGCGAGAAACAGCGGACGTTCCACAAGACCCCCCGTCTCCTTTTGCACTTCACAGCTGATCATGAGTCCTCCCTGTCGGACTCATTCAACTATGTCACGTCTTCATCGCCCCGCCAGTGGAATGCGCGAAACTTCAGATGTTTCATCCGCGATGAAAGTAGAGAAATCAACCGAGCGCCGCGTCCGCAACGTGTGCATATTGCGCCGACAGAAAAGCATGCGTGCCGAGCACAACATTTTGCTTGTCGTTCATCGACTTGAGATATCGGCGGACAGCTTCGGTGCAAGCCGGGTCCTTCAGAATCTCCCCCGCCTTGATCAGGCTCCAGACCGTGCCGGAACCGGTGAGCGTGTAGGGCTCGTTGCTCTTACCCTCGACGTACCAGTGGCCGTCGTCTTTCTGCAGCCGCAGCATCAGATCCGCCCATCGGCGCAATCGCGGAACGAAATCCTCCGGCCACCGATCGTCGCGCGTCGCCCATTCCAGCAGTGCGATCGGCGAGAGAATTCCGCTCCCGAAATGAATGTCCCGCGGACCCATCTTCGCAGACACGCCTGTGAGCACGCCCGCGCCCGCCTGGCTGCTGAAGCTGGCGTCCTCCTGCTGTGTCGAGAGCAATCGAATCGACATTTGCCGGGCAAAGTCGAGATACAGCGCGTCGGCTGAATAATCCCACAGCGCCATCAGCGACGTCAGCGGATAGGTATCGCGCCCCATCGCACTGCGCGGCTGAAGCGCCCACTCCATCGCCATATAAACGCCAGCGAGAGACCGCGCCAGCTCGAGCAGATACGGATCGCCGGTCTCAAGGTAACCGTAGACGAAACCACCAAACCGGAACTTCGGCAGCGGCGCGGTGAACGCCGCCGTGCATTCGAGCCGCCCCATCCACGCGCCGTGGTACACTGAAACGTCGGCGGCGTGATACGCGTGGTCGAGATACGTCCGCCAATGTTTCGCGGGATCTTCATCGATCTGATACGCCAGCGTGAACATCGCCTGCGCGAGATTGCCCTCCCATTCGGCCCCGTCCTCCTGCGCAATCTTTAATTTCTCCCAACGCCGCAGGTAGCGCCACACACGCCCGGCGTCGATGCCTTTCGGCTCCGTCGATTCACGAATGAGCTGCGCATTGCGCGCCCCCAGCTGCGCCGCCGGTCCAGTTGAATCGGATTCGATCGCGCCGCACGCGCGATACCAGCTCGCGGGCACGTGATAGCGCGCCACTTCCGTCACCCCACCGGTCACGGAAACATTCATCCCAAAGGTACGCGAAACCCCCGCCGCCAAAACATCCTTCTTCTCCGGCGGAAGGTAATACAACTTGTCGTGCTTGTCCTTGTTCGCGAGGAACCGCAGGTCGTCCCATGGCTGCACGACCGTCGCGCCGTCGCTCAACTGAGTAGTCTGATACTCCCCCGCCGGCACGTTCATGTCCTTGAAATAAAGAACCGGAAAGGCCGGCACCGGTTTGGGCCATGTATGGAAATACGCGCTCTTGAAATGAGCGGTGAGCTGAAGCAATCCATTGCGCCAGATGATCGCGAACAAATCGCCATGCAGAATATCGCCGCAGAACTCGTTCAGCAGATCGCCGAGCTGCGTCATCTCCGGCCGACCCCATTTGCCCGGCGCGTCAATTGTATATGGCACGAGATGTCCACCGATCCGCCATGCCTCCGCGACCGGACCGGACCACACGCGCTCCGCCCGCCCCCACTGCCACCAGGAATATGCATTCACGTCCTCGCGCCGATCGACATGATCGTTCGGCAGCAATCCCATCCGCAGGGAGATGGATTTTCCCGCGACCGTGATACGCGCATCGCATTCGCGGTAGACGTACTTCGTCGTGTCGAGTGCTTCGTGAATCGTGTTGACCTTCACATCGCTGAAGTAACCACCCGTCGGGACGTCGACGCTTCCGCCGAGCTGAAGCTGGTTTGGCAAACCATCCGTGCGATGGGTCAAGAGCAAGTATCGTTTCAATCGCGGCGTGAGCGCCGGCTCGAACAGCGTCACGACTTGATGATCGATCCCTTCCGCCGCGGGAAAATCGGTTCGATCGACGGGCCAGGGTATTGAAGTCAAAGCGTGCTGTGCATCGGAAAACTTCGTAAGCAGAGGAAAGTTCATGATGTCTCGTTGTAGCACGGGCAACTTGCCCGTGCATTCTGTGGGCACGGGCTGGTAGCCCGTGCTACTTTGAATGCGCGCTCATCGCCTTCTTCAGCTCGGCGGCGTTGGCGCGACCATCGATGTAGTCCGCCTCCCAGAACAGCATCTGCGGCGCGCCGAGCTTTTTCGCGAGCGCATAGTCGCGATCGAAATCACTCACAGTCTCCGGAACCCATGCATAAAACCACACCGGCACATCACCCGCGTCTTTCTTCACCGAGTTGTACGCCATCTCGGGCGTTCCACCGTCCCGGTAATAACCTTCGGGAAGCAGCGCATTAACGAGTTTCTCCTTCGCCCACGTCGGCACATCAAGCAGCAGTCCTTTGAGGCTGCCGTTCACCTTGTCGAGAAACCCGCGATACGCCCAGGGTTGCGCGACCATCGCGCAGATCGGCAGCTTCGTGCTCTTGCGCAACTCGCGCATGAACAGCGTCTGCGGCTCGGCACGAACCATCACCCAATCCGGATCATCATTGGGCACATCGTGCGGATCTTTGTTGAACTTCGACTTGAACGCTTCGATGTTCGGCGTTTCATACCCGCTGTTCGCGACGCCGTTCGGATCGGTCTGCGGGTTGTCGCGCACATCGCCGGTGCGGATCCAGTCTACGAACAGGCCGTCGATCGCATAGCCGTCGGTGATTTCCTTGACGATGGCGAGCTTGTAATCGCGCACTTCGGGAAACGCGAAGCTCATCTGCGATTTGTACGGCCGACCGTCGCGCCGCACCCAGCGAAACTGCGGATGCTCCTTCGAGAACCGACTCCGCATTCCCCAGCCGTGATCGTCTTCGTTGATGCTGACCCACGCGTGAATCTGCAGGCCGATCTTGTGCCCATACTCCACCGCGTAGCCGAGCGCGTCGAACTTGCCGTAATCCACGGTGGCGAGCTTGTCGAGGATTTCTTTCTTCTTTTGCGGTGTCAGATTCGAGGTGTACTTCGCAACTTCCTTCTTGTCTTCCTCCCTCGGATTGAAGAAGTTGTCGTTGGGATCCCAGTGGCACGCCGGATCGACGAGCTTGCTCTTGTACGTCGCCTGCCCCGCGTCGAACGCCCGCCACATCACGCGCGACCACCCCGCCTCCTTGCACATGTCGAGCATGTGCCGCACGCCCGGTTCGCCCCACTCGATGCCCGGCCTCAGCATCCAGTCCGAATGCGTCAGCGGGGCGCACATGATGATCTTGTCATCCGATGCTTCCGCACCTGACACGCGAAGCGAAGGAAGTTGCATCGCCGCCCCTGTAGCAAGCACGCCTTTCAAAAACTCACGACGTCTCATCTCCACCTCTCTAACAAACTTGAACGAACTCAATCCCAATAAGATCCGCGAGCTTCTTCAGTTTCGAGGCAATGTGACCGACGCCAACGGCGCAATGGTGCGCCGGACCATGCACGTTCCATTCATTGACGAATCGTCGCGCGCCGATCGAGAAGCGATAACGGCTGTTCGTGTTGCCGATCTCGAGAATCGGCCCAGCGACGCTTTCGCCTTGCGCCACGAGCAGCTTCAGCGTGCCATCAACCACTTCGACGACCGACAGCAGCGTCACCGGCCCGTGCTTCACGCTCATTTCGACGCTCAGCCCCCGCCCGACTTTGCCGTGATACACCTTCAGCGGCCGCACCTTCGTCTTTCCCTCCGCGATGGCAATGTGGCCGGGCCCATCATGGCCCATCAGCAGGACATCATCGTCGAAGTCCATCGCGTAATACTCGGTAAACGACCCGCCGTTGCCGAAGCTGTCCATGATCTTCATCGCCTGCGCGTTCTTCACCTCGTACTCGCCCGCGACGGGAACTCCGCGGGCGGTGAGAAGCGAATTGCCGAGGATGATCGAGCTGATTGCGTCCTCGTTCGCGTCATTCCCGGTGCCCATGTAGTAGTACGCCATCGAGCCGAGATCGTGCGCTTCGACGAGCTGATCGAGCGCGACACTTGTTCGCGCC
>JAICIO010000121.1 GCA_025924315.1 Phycisphaerae bacterium | reverse complement strand
TATGACCGGATGCATATGAGCGCCGAAGCCGAAAGCGTCACGACAACAACCGATCGGGTTAATCAGTTGCTCGCCGGCGGAGAATACGACGATGCCGTCATCGCGGCGACGAAGCTCGTCGAGAACTTTCCACAGAACGTGCAGGCGCAGGCGCTACATGCGCGAGCTGCGCGCGATCGCGAAGTGGCCGGCGACATGGGCGCGCAGCGCATGCTCGACGAAGTGCGACACGAAGTTGAAAACCATTCCTGGCGCGAGGCGCTCCGCAAGGCGAACCTGATGCTCGAGAAATATCCCGAAAACCCGCGGACCGATCGCCTGCGCCGCCAACTCGCCGCCATCCAGGAAAACGCGGAGATCGAAGAACGACAGGCAATGGAGGTGCAGATTCACGAGCTGATCCGCAACCGCCAGCTCCGCGAAGCGATCTCGCTCGGCGAATCGCTGTTGCGCAAGTATCCCTCGAGCCCGCAGGCCGATTCTCTCGAAACGATGCTCCCCCGGCTGAAGCAACTCCTCGCGGACGAGAATGCCGAAGTGCCAGCGGACTCAATGGCTTAACCGTGACGCAGCTTTTCCAAGCCGTGCGCACCCCGCACGGGCTGGAAAGTCCGTGTCATGCTTCACGGTGATTGTTCATTGAAGATTGTTCATTGTTCATTCAAGATGCCTCGCGCGTTCTTTTGAAATGAATAATGAACAATCAGAAATGAACAATCACCGATGAACACAAAGATTCTTACCGATCTGACTTCCCTCCCCACCGCTCCGTTCGCGGAAGATCGCGTGATCGAATACGTCGAGGCGTTCGCGCGCTCTCGGAAGCGGATTCAGCTGTCGAAAGATTCATATGGCAATCGATTGCTCGAGTTGAAAGGAACCGCGCGCGGTCCGCGATGGGTGTTCGTGGCGCACATGGATCATCCCGGTTTTGTTGCGGACAAAATGATCGACGCGCGCACGCTCGCCGCCGACTTTCGTGGCTGGGTCGCGATCGAATACGTTCGCGGAACGAAGGTTCGCTTCTTCGACGGCGATCGCGAGATCACCGGAACTGTCATTGAAGCCGAGGCGACGGATCACGCTCGCCTAACCGTACCCGGAAGAGTGAAAGTTCGCGTGAATGGATCGGTCGCGAAAGGCTCGCCCGGCATGTTCGATCAGGGGCCAGCGCGCATTCGCGGAAAAAAACTCTTCAGCCGCGGATGTGACGAC
The DNA here is from genome assembly GCA_025924315.1 of Phycisphaerae bacterium. Classification (GTDB taxonomy): domain Bacteria; phylum Planctomycetota; class Phycisphaerae; order Tepidisphaerales; family Tepidisphaeraceae; genus JAICIO01. Next base: position 14,949 of record JAICIO010000121.1, on the reverse strand, counting down.
ATCGCGGGTGTGGCTTCGGCGCTTTCGATGCTCGATCAGATCGCCAGGACGCGCACGAAAGCTTCGATCGCGGTGCTGCTGACGCGCGCCGAGGAGGAGGGATTCATCGGCGCGATCGCGTCTGTGCTCAAGCCGGATCTCATTCGCAAAGATGATCGGCTCATCTCAATCGAAACGTCCGCAATGCAGTCCGTCACACCGCAGGGCGCGGGCGTGATCCTGCGCGTCGGCGACAAGACGAGCATCTTCAACTCGCAGATCATGTACTTCCTCTACGAGCAGGCAATGAAGCTCGCGGAGAAGGACACGACGTTCAAATACCAGCGAGCCTTAATGCCCGGCGGGACGTGCGAGGCGACGGTGTTCGATGCGTATGGTTATTCCTGCGGTGCGGTGTGCATTCCGCTGGGCAATTACCACAACATGGATCGCGAAAAGAAAAGGATCGGCCCCGAGTACATCCACCTCGATGATTGGCGAAACATGGTGCGATTGTTCGTTCAAATCGCGAAGAATGGTCACACGTTCGAAGCGGGACACAGGCCGCTCAAAGCGCGCGTGGAGAAACGCTTCAACAAGCTCAAACACCTTTTGTGATTGTAGGGTCCGCTTCAGCGGAGCGGTTACTTCTTCCGATCCAAAGACGAATAACCAGTCCGCTGAAGCGGACCCTACAAGAGTACGTCACGCGGGATCGTAGCCATGTCCGCCGAAGGGATGGCAGCGCAGGACGCGCTTGAATGCGCGCCATGCGCCGCGGAAAGCACCGTATTTCTTGATCGCGTCGATCGCGTATTCGCTGCAACTTGGGGTGAAGCGGCAATGCCCCCCCATGATCGGCCGAAGCGCGACGCGGTAGAGAAGCACGAATTGGATGAAGAGCCACTGCATTGCCAAAGGAATCTTAGCCACCGATGAACACCGATGCACACCGATTTTTTTTGGATCGGTGTTCAACGGTGTCCCATCGGTGGCAAATCATCCGCGATGCGCCGCGCGGATCTTTGCACTCGCGGCGTGACCATCGAGATGCTCCGCGTTCGCCAGCGCGATGATCGCGGGGGTGTCTTTCGCCAAGCCTTCTTCGGTGTACTTCACGACGCTGCCGCGTTTGAGGAATTCGTAGACGCTGATGCCATTGGAAAAGCGAGCCGTCGTGTTCGTCGGCAGGCAATGGCTCGGGCCGGCCACGTAATCCCCTGCCGCCACGGGTGAATGCGGGCCGACGAAGACGGCGCCGGCGTGGATGAGCTTGCTGAGCACTGCGTGATTGTCCGTCGTTTGCACGTTGACGTGCTCTGCGGCGAAACGGTTGGCGAGCGCGATCAGATTGTCCATCGAATCGTCAACGATGATTCCGCTGCGCTGTTTGAGCGCGTCGGCGATCGCTTTGCTTCGACCGAGGAGCGCGGTCTGGCGCTCAAGCTCCTTCTCGACTTCCTGCGCGACGCGGTTCGATGTCGTCAGCAGGAAGCAGCTGCCGGGATCGTGCTCCGCCTGGGCGATGAGATCGGATGCGATGAAATCGGCTTGGCCGCTGTCGTCGGCGAGGACCAGGATCTCGCTTGGGCCGAGGAAGCCGTCGATGCCGACGCAGCCGGCGAGAGCGCGCTTCGCGAGTTGAACGTACGTGTTGCCCGGGCCGACGATCTTGTCGACCGCGGGGATGGTTTGCGTGCCGAACGCCATCGCGCCGATCGCGGCGGCGCCACCCGCTCGGTAAACATGCTCGAGCTTCAGCTCGTGACATGCGGCGAGCACGAGATCGCTGCGACCGTACTTGCTGGGCGGCGTGCACACCACGATCTTCTTCACCCCCGCGACCTGTGCCGGCACCGCGAGCATAATGAGGCTCGAGGGATATGACGCTTTACCACCGGGGAAATAAAGTCCCGCGCTATCGAGCGGTGTGAAGCGAAGGCCAAGTTCGACGCCCGGCCGTTCGAGCGGCTTGGGGCTCGCGGGCATGATGTGCGTCTGATATTCGCGGACTTGATCGATCGACCGACGCAGCGCTGACATCTGATCCGCGGGCACGCGCGCCGCCGCTTCGCTCATTTCGCGATCGGTGACACGAATCTGATCCGCGGAGAAATTCGGATCGTCAAACTTTTTTGAACTCTCGACCAGCGCGGCATCCCCGCGCTGGGCGACGTCAGCCAGGATCTTATCCACATCCGCCACGGTCTTCGCGCGCGGCGAATTGGCCGTCACAAACTCGCGCGGATCGAGCCGCAGTTGTTTCAGCAACGCCTCGATCTGCTCGCGATCTTTCGAATCAGACAAACGCAAAATCGGAATCATGCGTGCAATGGTACGCGCGAATGGGCCGAATCTGTAGTCGGGGCGAGACGCCGGCCCTTCGGGCCGCCGCTCAACGGGTTAGGAATCGGGAGGGAGCATTCCCTGTTCGCGCATTTTCTGCCTTAGCTTTTCGACTTGCTCGGGATCGATTGCGCTTTTCTTCATTTTGCCCGAAGCCGCTTGCGGCTTAGCGGGAGTCGCGGGCAATCCGAATCCCATCGCGGGTTCGTGTCTTGGGACCATTGAAGGCCTGCCCGCACTGACGCGTGAGGGGAAGAGCCAGACCGCGGGCGGCGCGATGAGCAGAATCGTGACTTTGTGCCACCAGCCGTAATCGACCGCCTCGGTGATCTGCTCAAACCAGCGGATAAGCGAGACGAGCAGGCCGACGCCGCCGATGATGAACAAAAGCCACGTGAGGCATCCGCCCATCAGCGACCTCGCGTGTAGAAGCCGATGGCGATGCAGAGGCTGATCGCGCTGAGCGTCATGCCGATCCACGCGAGGCGCGCGCCGTCGACGTCGTCGCGCGAGCGCGTGCGGCGCAGCGCGAGGAGTCCGAGCACGATCGAGACGACCGCGGGGACGATGAGCACGCCGAAATCGACGAGGCTGAACACACCGAGGACCAGCGAGATGATCGCCAGCGGATGCTGACGATGCATCCAATCGCGCCAGGCTTCGGCGCGGTGCTGATCGCGAGGTGTCGCTCGGCCGAAGAGGGGCATGACTGAATCGTAGTCGAATGTTTTGTGCGTGCCCACTTTTGTTGTGCGAACGAAATCACGAGCAAACTAGCTGCTAAACAGAGTATTGATTGAAGTTTTGCCCCCGGCGCGCGAGATGATCTTCGTTAGGATCATCGGAATGCAAGTGGGACTGGAGGAATTGTTTGCTCAGGGGACGCTTATTCGACCGTCGCCGGATCGAGCGAACCTGGTGCATTTGATTCGGGCGCTCGCGACGCTGGCCGGCGTACCGGATCTGGAGCAGACGCAGCCGATCGCCGAGCTCGTGCAGCTGATCGGGCCGCATGAGCATTTGATCTTCGTGCTGCTCGACGGGCTGGGAATGAACATTATTCGGCGATTGCCGGGCGATTCGTTTCTATGTCGAAGCCTCAAGCGCGAGATCAACGCGCCGTGCCCTTCCACCACCGCATGCGCCCTCACATGCGTCGCGACGGCGGCTTATCCGAACCGGCATTCCGTGACGGGATGGTTTTCGTATCTGCCGGATCGCGATATCTCGATCGCGAACCTGCCGTTTGTCGAGCGCTTCACCGGCGAGCCGCTGATTCATCGCGACATTCGCCCTGAAATGATCTTTCCCATCACTTCGCTCTATCCGCGGATGACGCACACGCCGCTGACGCTCACGCCGTCGTACATCACGAGCACGCCGTACAACATCTACGCGCGCGGCGGAACGACGGGCGTCGGATATCACTCGATTCACGAGGCCGTCGATCTGATCGCGCAGCACATTGCCGATGCAGATGGTCAGACCTATACGCACTTGTATCTGCCCGAGATCGATTCGATGTGCCACAAGCGCGGCGTGGATCACGAGGAGATCGTTCCGCTGGTGATGGGGATCGACGCGGAGCTGGCGCGATTGGCGAACTCGCTCAAAGGAAAGGCGCGAATCGTCGTCAGCGCCGATCATGGGCTGATCGATGTCCCGCGAGAGAAGCAGACGCTTTTGATGGAAGGTGATCCGCTGCTTTCGCTGCTGAAGGTTCCACCAACAGGCGACGCGCGCCTGCCAATCTTTCACGTGCGTGAGGGAAAACACGACGCGTTTGTCGAGCAATTTCATGCCCGGTTTGAGGGTGGGATGATCCTGCTCGAGACGGATGGGGCAGAGGCGATGCAGTTCTTCGGGCGCGGGCCGATGTCGGCGACCGCGCGAGCGCGGTTTGGCGATTTTGTGGGGATTGCGCATCAGCCGGTGACACTGGCGTTCCATCCGCCGGGGAAACCGATCGGGGAACTATACCTTGCCGTACATGCGGGGATGAGCCCGCAAGAGATGTGGGTACCGGTATGTGTGGCGTAGCTCGGCACCCGATTTGCTGATGGTTTGATGATGTCGCTAACGAGCCAGCATCTTGAGCGTCACGCCGCGCCGATCGAACCGGACGCTAAGACGGCGGAGTTTTATCGTCACGCGATGCAGACGCTCGATCGCGCCGGGGTGCCGTATCTCGTCGGCGGCGGGTATGCGATGGCGTATTACACCGGCATCGCGCGGAACACGAAGGATCTCGACCTCTTCGTCCGGCCTCAGGATCGCGATCGACTTCTCACCACACTAACCGCGCACGGCTACAAGACTGAATTCTTCTACCCCTTCTGGATCGCCAAGGTGCTTCGAGACGATGCCTTCGTCGATGTGCTTTACAACTCAGGCAACGGCGTGTGCGTCGTCGATGACGAATGGTTTGAACACGCGCTGCCGCACGAAGTGCTCGGCTATGCGACGCGGCTGGTGCCGGCGGAGGAACAGCTCTGGAGCAAAGCATTCGTCCAGGACCGCGATCGGTTTGACGGTGCGGATGTGAATCATCTCATTCTGAATCTCGGCCCGAGGCTGCACTGGCATCGGCTTCTGCGGCGATTCGAAAAACATGAGCGCGTGCTCATGTCGCATTTGCTCTTGTTCGGATACGTCTACCCATCCGAACGCGACCTAATTCCCACCTGGGTGATGGACGAGCTTGACCGGGCGATCCGAAGCGAGCTGCCCGTAAAAACCAAACTCTGCCGCGGAACGCAGCTCGCGCAGCGGAACTATTGGATCGACACGCATGAATGGGGATACAAGGACGTGCGGGTCAAACCGATCGGTCCGCTCACGCCGGAAGAAGGCGAGCAACTCCCGCCGCCGCTCTAGACCACGGATATGGCGCGTTCACTCCCGCTCCCCAGCGGGGAGACGGAGGATTAGCGCTTTTACTCTGGCGCGCCGATCGCGCGCAGCGCTGCTACCTCGCGCGAGGCCTCTCGCCACTTTGGTGTATGCTCGTATCGCAGCGCATACCCAAGCGGCGTGAGATCGAGGATCTCGTCGCCTTCCTTGCGCTCGTAAACAATTGGATTCAACTGAATTCTAGCCTTCGCTGAGAGATCGGGGCGTTTGCTGAGTAGATACTCGAAGACGGAATAACAGGCGCCCTGATTGCTGCCGATCGCATGGAAAATCGGCGTTTGTGCGCCCAGCCCATCGGCGCCCGTTGTCGCGCGTGCATTGAGATCCGCGCCGCGACCGAGGAGCACATCCAGCGCCCCCCGATCGTTGAACTCCGCCGCGATGTGCAACAGTGTCACGCCGCGGAGCGTCAGCAGCGAACCGTAATCAAGACCGAATCGCTTTTCGACAAGCGACGGATCGGAGTCGAGCCGCGCGCGGAGTGATTCGATCCGCCCGCGATGAATATCCATCACGGCGTCGTCTTCGTATTCCGCCCCCGCCTCGATGAGCAATTCGATGCACCGATGCTTGCGATCGAGATTCCCGCGGAGGTAGGTGCCGAGAACCATGCGCATCGGCGTGTTCGTCGCGGGATATTTGGTCTTGCGCCGCGCATTGCCGCGGAAGTCGGCGCCGTGATCGATCAAGAACTTCAGACCATCGGGTGAATGCGCTTCACATGCCGCGAGAATGATCGGGCCATAGTTTCCGCCGTATTCACCATTCGGATCGGCGCCGTGTTCGACGAGGAGCGGCGCGATGGCGGCGTTGCGCATGCACGCGCGAGCGAGCGCCAGATCCAGATCATGCTGCGCGTGCTCTCCGCGCGCCAGAAGTTTCTTTACGAGTTCAAGATCACCGTCGTTCGCGGCCTTCGGCAACGCTCGCGATGCATCGCCCGGCTCATTCGCCCTCTGTTCTCGCGCATCGAAGTATGTTTTCAGCTTCGGCCAACTCGCAAACCCATTCTCCTTCGCGATCACGTGCTGCGCGTCGCTCAGTTGCGGGTTCTCCCCGATCAGGCGCGCTTTGGCTGAAGCATCCCCCTCCTGCGCGGCGCGCAACAACGCCTTCGCCTGCTTGCGAAGATGCTCGAGGTTCAACGTGGGATTGGGACGCGTGGACATGACAACCTCCTCTCAAGGAAGCCTGTCGTCCGCTGGTTCAGGCCGAGAAAAGGTTGATCACGATGTACTGCAGAAGGTGGGCAAAGCCCTTCCCGCGGACCGGACGCGCCCGTGGCACGCTGGATGAATGATACCGCTGCCTGCTGCGAATTCGCAATGAAATTCCGATTTGATTACCCTGCGGGCGATGAGGTGGGTTCTACTCTTCCTCGCTGTCGCGACATCACTCCACGCCGCGCCCTCTGACTATTTCGCGATTCAAGTTGTTGATGACGCGACCGGTCGCGGGGTGCCGCTGGTGGAATTGACGACGACGAACGCAGTCATTTACGAGACCGATTCGAACGGGCTGGTCGCGTTCTTCGAACCGGGGTTAATGAATCAGAAAGTGTTCTTTTCCGTCGCGTCGCACGGATACGAATCGCCGAAGGACGGGTTTGGCGTTTCCGGCGTCGTGCTCGAGACAAAGCCCGGCACGACTGCGACGATCAAGCTGAAGCGGATCAACATCGCGGAGCGGTTGTATCGCATCACCGGCGCGGGGATCTATCGTGACACCGTGCTGCTGGGGCGCAAGCCGCCGATCGATCAGCCGCTGCTCAACGCGCAGGTCACCGGCCAGGACGGCGTGCTCAACGTGATCTTCAATCACCAGCTTTATTGGTTCTACGGCGACACGACCAGGCTTGGCTACGCGTTGGGGAACTTTTCGATGACGGGCGCGACGACGGAGTTGCCGGACACAATCGATCCAAGTGTTGGATTTAAGCTGAACTATTTCACAGGCCAAGACGGTTTCGTTCGGCCAATGGCGCCGGTAAAAGGCGAAGGCGTTGTATGGCTTTATGGCCTTGTCGCGTTGCCGGATGAATCGGGGAAGGAGCAACTCCTCGCATATTACCAGCGGCGGCGCGGGCTGGAGAAGACGCTCGAAAACGGCTTTATGAAGTACAACCCCGCGAAGGAGCAGTTCGAAAAACTGAAAGAGGTCCCGCTCGATCCGCCATTTTTTCCGCAGGGATATCCCTTTCGCGTGAAGAACGATGATGGCGAATACATCTACTTCACGGGCTCGATGCCGGCGCTGCGCGTGAAGGCGGATGCGAAGTCGTATCTCGATCTTTCGACATACGAGGTGTTCACGCCGCTGAAGGCCGGGTCCAGATACAAAGATGACAAGGATGCCCAGCTTGATACATGGGGCTGGAAGAAAAACACGCCGCCGCTCAATCCGTCGACGCAGAAGCTTCTGATCGGGTCTGGAAAGCTGAAGCAGGGAGACTCGCCGTTTGATCTCGTCGACGTCGACACCGGCAAGGCGATTCTCATCAACAACTGTTCTGTCGATTGGAACGAGTACCGCAAGAAGTACGTCATGATCGCCTGCCAGGAGATGGGCGACACGATGCTCGGCGAGATCTGGTATTCAGAGGCCGACAAACCCGAAGGTCCGTGGCGTCACGCGAAGAAGATCATCACTCATGCGAACAAAAAAGATGATCCGCACGACTTTTACAACCCCGTGCATCACCCCTTCTTCGATCGGGATGGCGGAAAGATCATCTACCTCGAAGGCTCATACGTGAACACCTTCTCCGGCAACAAGCACGCGACGCCGTGGTACGAATACAACCAAATCATGTACCGCCTCGACCTCTCCGATCCGCGATTGAAGTTTCCATGAGAAAAGGCTGGCCAACTCTCGCGTGTCATCCTGAGCGCAGCGAAGGATCTCCAAAACGGGCGCGGCGCACGATCCCGAGATCCTTCGCTGCGCTCAGGATGACGTTGTTGACGTGTCTTGTGGTCGGAAAAGTGCGCGCCGCGCCGGCGGATTATTTTGCGATTCAGGTTGTGGACGAGGAGACGAATCGCGGAGTGCCGCTGGTTCTGCTTGAAACTGTCAACAACATTCGCTTCTACACCGACAGCAACGGCTACGTCGCGTTCGATGAGCCGGAGCTGATGGATCAGAAGGTGTTCTTCAGCGTTTCCTCAAGCGGATACGAATTTCCTAAGGATGGATTTGGCAAGAGCGGCGTGACGCTCGATGTGAGGCGAGGTGGAAGTGCCACGATCAAGATCAAACGGACGAACATCGCGGAGCGACTCTATCGTATTACCGGCGGAGGGATTTATCGGGACACGGTGCTGCTCGGTAAGAAACCGCCGACGTCACAGCCGGTGCTCGCTGCGCAAGTCTTCGGACAGGACTCCTGCCTCGCGGTCGTGCACAACAGGAAGATCTACTGGTTCTGGGGCGACACGAATAAGCCGTCGTACGCGCTCGGCCAATTCGGAACGAGCGGCGCGACGAGCGAACTGCCGACGAATGGCGGGCTCGATCCAAGCGTCGGCATCGATCTGCATTACTTCGTCGACGAGAGCGGGTTCAGTCGCCCGATGGCGAAGCTCCCCGAGCAAGGCGCGATCTGGATCGGCGCGGTCATGGTGCTGCCCGACGATCAAGGTGTCGAGCGGCTCGTCTGTGGATACTCGCTCGTCAAAGGTCTGGGCGAGCCGCTGCAGCGCGGATTGATGGCGCTGAACGAGCAGACGCAAGCCTTCAACCGCATCAAGCAGATGCCTGTCGATGCGCCGATTGTTCCCACCGGCCAGGCCTTTCGCGTGAAGGAAAAAGACAGCGACTACTTCTACTTCGCCGAGCCTTATCCGGACCTTCGCGTAAAAGCAGATTGGAAGAGTGTCACCGATCCAGCGTCGTATGAAGCGTACACTCCGCTGAAAGCCGGCGCGCGCTTCGACAAAAACTCGCCGCCCCTCGATCGCGATACGAATGGTCACTTGCGTTACAGCTGGAAGCGCAATACCCGGCCGCTCTCGGTCAGCCAGCAACGCGATCTCATTGCGAGCAGCAAGATAAACGAAACCGACTCGCCGTTCCGTTTGCACGACGCCCAGACCGGTCATGCAATCCTTGCACATGGCGGAAGCGTTGCATGGAATGAGTATCGCAGAAAATGGATCATGATTTTCGTCGAGTTTGGCGGCAAGAGTTCGCTGCTCGGTGACGTCTGGTATGCGGAAGCCGACGCACCGCTCGGGCCGTGGACGCGAGCAACAAAAATCGCGGTGCATGACAACATGAGCTTCTACAATCCACTGCACCATCCGTTCTTCGATCGGGACGGCGGGAAGGTCGTTTATTTCGAAGGGACATACACCTACAACTTTTCGAATAATCCGCAAAGCGCGGTGCCAAGATATGAGTACAATCAACTCATGTACCGGCTGGATCTGAGTGATCCGCGGCTAAAATAATCGTCATCGAACGAGCAGCTCCTGTGAATCTGGCGAAGCTGCGCGAGACAATTGTTCGGTTGATGCCGAATGCGCCGATAGGTACCCGGGATATGTTTGGAAATTGGGTTCACATCGGATTGAATTGCGGTTATTCCAATTGACACTGGGAAACGTCGGCGGGAATCTGTCACCGGACCGAATTTGAGCTCATCGGATTGATGCGCGGGGTAGTGCTGTGGCGGTCGGTTGAAGTGTGGGTAGAGAGAGCTCGATTCACGTAATCGAGATTTGACGTGTTATCGAAATCCTTCGCTTCGTCGTTGAATTCGTGCACCTCCGGCGTGATCGAAGCGCTGGAGCGCCGTCTATTCCTGTCGGTAAGCCCGACCACACCGCAGTCGACTTCGGATTCTTCCGAGATCATGCTGACCGCGGCGGCGGTGCAGCATCCGAGCGTCACCGGCGTTCGGCCGAACAACACGGCCCATAATGTTTCGCTCGACGATTTCGTCGGCGCCGACGTCAACCTGCCGAACCCCGGCGCGGGCATCGATGCTTCGTCGCTCACATCCAGCACTGTTTACCTCCAGCGCACGAGCGACGGCGCGAAAGTCCCCGCGACCCTCAACACCTCCGGCGGAGGCGACGCGATCGTCCTTCAGCCGACGGTGCTGCTCGACGCGAACACGAATTACACATTCACCGTCACGAGTGGATTGAAAGACCTCAGCGGCGCAACGTTCACGCCGTTCAGATCCACCTTCACGACGGGCACGACGAAAACCAACGCCGATCCGTCGATCAACTTTCAGAAAGTTTCGCTACCCACCGCGACAGGACAATCGTTCAGCGCGGTTACGATCGGTCCCGATCACAAGCTCTATGCCGCGGCGCTTTCGGGACAGATCTTCCGCTACACGATCAACTCCGACGGCACGCTCGGCGCCGCGCAGGTGATTCGCACCATTGACACGGTCTCCGGCGCCAAGCGGTTCATCACTGGCATCACGTTCGATCCCAAGTCGACGGCCAATAACCTGGTCCTCTGGGTGTCGCACACCGAGTACGCTCTCGACAGCGGAACCGACTGGACCGGCAAACTCACCAAGCTCTACGGTCCGAATCTCGAAGGCTATCAGGATTACGTCATTGGCCTGCCGCGATCGATTCGCGATCACGTGACGAACCAGAGTGCATTCGGTCCGGACGGCAAGTTGTATCTCATGCAGGCGGCGAACACCGCCATGGGCGGGCCCGACAGCGCATGGGGCATGCGGCAGGAACATCTGCTCAATGCCGCGGTGTTACAGATCGATCTCGATGCGATCGCCGCGCGCCGCAAAGCCGGCCTCGGTCCGCTCAACGTGAAGACCGAAGGCGCCAGCGCGTACAACCCGTTCGCCAAAGACGCGCCGCTGAAGTTGTACGCGACGGGCATTCGCAACGGCTACGACCTGGTCTGGGCCGACAACGGACACCTCTACGTCCCGTCCAACGGCACGGCCGCGGGTGGAACGCTGCCGACGGGCGGCGGAGTCACCGGCGCGAGCAATGTTCAATACACCGAGCCGGATTACCTCGACGACGTCGTTCAGGGCGGATATTACGGCCATCCGAATCCCACGCGCAACGAGTTCGTGATGGACGGCGGGAATCCGACCAGCGGAGTCGATCCCGAAGAAGTGCCAAACTATGCCGTCGGGACGCAGCCGGATCCGAACTACCGCGGCGCCGCTTGGGATTTCGGCGACAACTATTCGCCCGACGGCATCATCCAATACCACGGCAACGCGTTCGGCGGAAAGCTCGACGGCAAGCTGCTCATCGCGCAATACAGCGGCGGCGACAACCTCATCGCGCTCACACTTGGAAGCAAAGGCAAAATAGCAAGCGCGATGACCGGCATGACCGGCACGACACACTTCGTCGACCCGCTCGATCTCGTCGAAGACACGCCGACCGGCAACATCTACGTCGTCGAACACGGCGCCGGCGTGATCACGTTGCTGCGCCCGCAGGAGCTTTCTTCACCGGGTGGCAATGCGCAGATCGCGACGAACACGACCAAGCGCATCTACAACGACGTCCGCGGCGGCGCTGCTTCCGATCCGCGCATCGTCAAGATCTACAACAAAGGCTCGAGCACGCTGCAGATCACCGGCCTCACGTTCACCGGGCCGGATCACGGGATGTTCATCATCACCGACGATCTCACCCTCCCGCGCAACATCGCCGCGGGGAAATCGATCAGCATTCACGTTGCCTTCGCCGGCTCGCCGAAGAAATCGCTCGGCATCAAGACCGCGCAACTCAACATCTTTAGCAACGATCCAGTGCATCCCATCACCGTCGTTCGCCTGCGCGGCCTTTCCACCGCCGGCGAAGGTGGAACCAACGAGCCGTCGCTTCAGGTCATTCTCGATCTCTACCAGATCCCGGACACCGTCGGCGATTCAAACCCCGCCGACACCGCCTTCGACGTTCCACCAAAAACGCCGAACGACGAAGTCACGCTGCAGCGCCTCGTCAAAGCCGACAATTCACAGTCCGTTACGATCGAGCCGCTCGCGAGCTTCGCCAACGCGACGAACCCCGCGCTGATCTTCGGCTACTACGAAGCCGGCTCGCAGCAGAATCAGACGGACCTTTTCCGCGTCGCGAACACCAGCGCGCAGTCGGTCAACCCCGTCTTCAACGGCACCACGGTCTTCGATCCCGGCACCGGTGCGTTCGGTCTTTACTCGATCTGGCCGACCTTCACGAACAAGACAACGGACAACTTCACGCGCACCGTTTACAGCGAAGATTCGCTCAACACCTGGGAACCGATCGCCGCCAATCGCCGAAAGGTGCGCTTCTACCCGCTGAAAAATTCCGACGGCTCTGTCGTCGCCAACGCGTACGTCTTCGCGTTCGAGGAATTCAATCAGGCGTACGATCAGCAAGACGTCGTCGGCATCATTCGCAATGTGAAAGCCGCGCCGGCTGGACCGGAGATGGGGCTCGAGAACACCGACAACGCGCCGTTCAGCGACCGGCTCGTGATGAGTCGCATCAAGAACCTCAACAAAACGACGCCGAACGTCGTGCACGACACCGCGCGTTTGCGCATTCACAACACCGGCACCAGCACGCTCACCGTCAGCAGCATGACGATCACCGGCACGTTCTCAATCACCGGTCCCGCCACACCTTTCAGCATCTCGCCGGGTGGAACGAAAGACGTCACCGTGATGTTCACCGCCGGCAGTGGCGACACGCACGTTGGCACGCTCACACTCAACAGCAACGACACCGATCGTCCCTCGCGGCAGGTTCAGCTCGCGGGTTTCTGGCAGAGCGATTCGGAGAGCAATGCGCAAGGCATCAGCCAGGAACCGAGCCTCGTCGAGATCGGCGCGCTCTTCGGCTACACGACGTCGTTCCTCAACACCGGCCAATCGCTTAATGAAGACGGCAAGGTTCACGCCGTCGGTGAAGAAGTGCTCTCGCCGTTCTGGGCGCCGGCCGACCCGGACTACGCCGTGCAAGTGCACCAGCTCGTCGCGTATCACCAGATGCCCAACACTGCCACGTTCAGCTGGTACGCGAAAGGCTCATCGACGACGAACAAGCTTTTCACGTCGCTCGGCGCCGACGGTCAAACCGTTTTGCCGCGCATGAGCACCAGCGGGGCGCTCGCGCAGGGACAGTTCAAGCCCGGCGGAACCTTCGGCATCAAGATCGACAACGAGAACAGCGACGACACGAAAAACAAGCAGGAACAGGCGGGCGGAAACTTCGGCCACCACCTCCGGTTTTATCCCGCGCGCGACCGCAACGGAAAATACATCGCCAACACGTACATCCTGGCGATGGACTACAACTCCATCAATTTCGATTACCAGGACAACGTCTACTTGCTCAGCAACCTCCGCCCGGAAAAACAATTGCCGGCCCCGCAAGGCGCCAACGCCATCGGCACAAGCACCGGCGTGCACATCACGTGGTCCGAGCCCGCGAACGACACGAACTTAGAGGGTTTCATCGTCGCAAGAGCGATCAGCAAAACCGCCAAGTACACCGTGCTCAACAGCACCCCGATCGACGCCGACTTCTTCGACGACGCCACGAGCCTCGACGGCCGCACGCTCTACTACAAAATCGTCGCCGTCGACAAAAACGGCGTCCAAAGCGGCGTAACCACAACCAGCACCTTCCGCAACGTATAAAAAAAGCAGCACGGGCGGCTCGCCCGTGCTTTCGTCTTCGTTCGCGACTTCGCACGTAGGACGTCGGCCCTCACGCCGCCGCCGGCAGCGCCAGAACATCCGGCCCGTTCGTCGCTCCGCCGCTCAGCGTCTTCGTCAAATCTGCTCTTCCCACCTCATACTTCCCATTCCCGAGCAACATCGCCGGATTTCGGTTGAGTTCTTCCATCCATCGATCCCGCAGCTCGCGCGCCTTTGCGGCAAGAGCCGGATCGTTCTTTACCCGCCCCTTTGGCGCCTGCACGTTCTTCGCCTTTACAACCGGTGAACCAAAAAACAACCGCCCCGTCGAAATCTGCTGCCGCGGGGGTTTTGTTTCGTGTTGAGCGTTTTGCGATTTCGGCTCGCGCCGTGCGGCCTTCGGCTTTCGGGCGCGCACGATCGCGTTCTCCCCAACTGAACCATGAACCTCTAAGCCTGAACGCTCCGCCCGAACCACGCCCGTCACGTCTTTCCAATGCACCCCCGGCGGAATCGGAAACACCAGCCGATCCTCCCGAATCGCCCCGCCATTCGTCGCACATGGATACCACCACGGCGTCGCTTTTTCGCCCGTGTCGTCGGCATGCACCCGACGCTGACAGAAGATATGCACGCGCTTCTTCTTCGCGCTACCGGCGCGAAACGCGATCGGCACGAAGCCCAGACTTTCCCAGAAGTAATTCGCGTCGATGTCCTGCGCACACCAACAGCAATAGAGCTTGCACCCATACGCGCTGCATCGAAACACCTCCGCCACAAGGCTCGCACCAACGAGCTTTCGCTGCTCCCCCGGCGCCACGCACAGTTGATACACCACGCCCAGCTCGTCGCGTTTCAAATACCGATCGCGGGAGATGATGTAACCCAACGAGCCGCAACCGTCAGGGAGCGGTCCGCCTTCCCCGCTCCCTGACGGTCGCGGCTCGTGCGCGACTAAAACCGCTCCCATCTCCACATACCCTTCAAACTGCTTGGTTGGAAAATACCCCAGCTGCTTGCAATGCGCCGATTGCAGACGATCCATGAATGGAATGTCGGCTTTCGTC
>JAICIO010000120.1 GCA_025924315.1 Phycisphaerae bacterium | reverse complement strand
CTCTTGTCGTCTTTGGGGTGTCCTGTGCGCCCGCGCTGGCTTCTCGTTATTACCACCTCGAGGCACGGGGGGTGCCCCCCCCCTCCCGGATGCAGACGCTATAGTTGAACGCATGGCGTCGCCGCTCGTTGTGGATAATGTGACCAAGCGCTTTCGTCAGGGTGATCGAACCGTCGAAGCGCTCTCGAACATCTCGCTCGAGGTGCAACCGGGGCAATTCCTCGCGATCATGGGCCACAGCGGATCCGGCAAAAGCACACTGCTGCATTTGATGGCGGGACTTGCAACAGCGGATGAAGGACACGTCGTCATCAACGGCACGGACATCGGCAAACTGAACGACCGCGATCTCACGCTCTTTCGCCGCCGGCAGATCGGCCTCGTCTTTCAATCGTTCAACCTGATCCCGACGCTCAGCGCGCAGGAAAACATCGAGCTTCCGCTGATGCTCGACAACCAGGTGAACGGCTCGGTCAGCACGAAAGTGAATGACATCGTGCAAAGCCTCGGCCTCGGGCATCGCGTGCATCATCGGCCCGACGCACTCAGCGGCGGCGAGCAGCAGCGCGTTGCGATCGGTCGAGCGCTGGTGACCGACCCGGCGGTGATTCTGGCTGACGAGCCGACAGGCAATCTCGATTCGCTCAGCAGCAAATCCGTCTGCAACCTGCTTCGCGATCTCTCGGTGCGAGACGGCAAAACCATCATCATGGTCACACATGAGCCGAGCGTGGCCGCCTACGCGCAGGAAGTCGCGGTGATCCGGGATGGCAAGCTCGTGGCGCGCTTTGCGACAGAAGGACCGGAAGAATCGCAGAAGCTCGCGATGCGGTATCAGGAATGCGTGAAATGAAGTTGGTGATTGTTGATGGGTGATTGACGAAGTCGTCATGCATCAATCACCAATCACCATTCTCTTATGGTTCTCCGTCGTCTCGCCATTTCGAACTTCACCGCCCGCAAGAGCCGCGTGGCGCTGACCGTCGCCGCGATTGCGCTCTCGGTCAGCCTCGTCGTTTCGGTGACGAGCGGGTATGCCTCGGTCGAGGCGGCGGCGTTTAAGTTTCTCAGCACCTATCTCGGCGCGCACGATGCGCAAATCACGCGCTCCTACGATCCGCGAAAAGGGATCGATGAATCGCTGCTCGATCAGCTGCGGGCGGATCCGGATGTGAAGGGGCTAAATGCGCGGCTCGAGCTGGAAACCGGCTTGATCGATACGCAGGGCCGGCCCGTGCCGGGTCGGCCGGCGTCGGTGATTGGCATCCGCCGCCCCAGCGACAAGCGCGTCGAAACGATGGAGATGGAGGAAGGTTCCTGGTTCAACAACTCCGACGGCGATGTCGCGGTGATCGATCAAATCGCCGCGAAATATCTGAAGGATTTTTACAGCAAGGGTGGGGACGACGCGCCGCAGCTGCATGTGGGTGACACGTTCACGCTGCCGAGCGCAACGAGCAAGCTCACGTTGAAAGTCGTCGGCATCGTGCACAAGCCGGCGCTGATCGCGTCGCAGGTGCAGACGGTTTACATGCCGATCGAAACGCTGCAGAAGTTCATCCTGCCGGACAATCCGCACCAGGTCACGCGCGTGATGATCGACTTGCGCGATGACGCGAACACCGAGGCGTTCGTCGCGCGATGGAAGACCAAACTTCACGCCATCGATCCCAACCTCAAGCTTCGGTCCGCCAACGAAAGTCACAACGAGATGGAGCGGAACCTGCAGGGGCTGCACATTCTGAGCTACCTTGGCGGATGCGTTTCGATGCTGGCGGCGACGTTCATCGTGTTCAGCGCGCTCTCGATGGGCGTCGCGGAGAGACAACGAACACTGGCGATGCTCCGCGCGATCGGCGCGTATCGCGGACAGTTGGGAAAGCTCGTCGTTCTGGAAGGATTGCTTCTGGCGAGCGTCGGGATTTTGCTCGGCATTCCGCTCGGCTGGCTTTGGGTGCATGCGCTTGCGTGGAAATTCTCGAAGATCTTCATCGCGGGCGTGGTGATGAGCTGGGGTGGAGTGCTGTTTGCGACGGTGGGATCTTTGCTGGCGGCGCTGCTGGCGAGTTTCCTCCCGGCGTGGACGGCGATGCGGCTCAGCCCGCTCGAGGCGATGACGCCGCTGGCGTCTCCGTCGAAGATGCGAACGGCGATCCGATGTGCTGTGCTCGGCGTGCTGCTCGCTTGCATCGATCCGATCCTGCTGCTTTCACCAATGGGCCGAATGCTTTCGTCGCTCGGTGTGGAGAACGGTGATGCGGTGTGGCGGCAGGTTGCGTTTTATTCGCACTTCGTGCTCGGCGTGCCGTCGCTCATGATCGGCTTCTTCCTGATGGCGCCGGTGTTCGTGTACGTCGTCGAGCAAGTTGCGGGGCGCGTCGTCGCGCCGATGTTCGGGCTGCGCTATGCGATGCTGCGTCAGCAATTGAGCGGCGGAATCTGGCGCGCGGCGGGAACGTGCGCGGCGCTGATGGTGGGCTTGGCCATTCTCATTGTGATGCAGACGCAGGGACACAGCATGCTCGGCGGATGGCGGTTGCCGACGAAGTTTCCGGACATCTTCATCGTCTCGCCACCGCTCGGCGGGCTGGGTGCGGATCAAGTTGAAAAGCTGCAATCGGTGCAAGGCATCAAGCAGGTGATGCCAATCGCGATCGCGGCGCCGGGGCTTGGCACAAATTTCTTCGCGATCGCGGGCGCTGCGATGATTCCGGATTCGACGCTCTTCTTTGGCGTCGATCCGAACATCGCATTCGACATGATGGACCTCGAATTCCGCCAAGGGGATGCCGCCCACGCGAAGGAATTGCTCAAGCAAGGCCGGCACGTGATCGTGACGGAGGAGTTTCATCAGATCAAAGGCTTGAACGTCGGCGACAAGCTACAGCTCAAGACGCCGGTGAGTGGGCTTGTCGATTACACAATCGCAGGCGTCGTCTGGTCACCGGGCATGGACGTCTTCAATGGCTTTTTCGATATGAGCCGCCAGCTCGACCAGCGCACGGCGGCGAGTGTGTTTGGATCGCTCGACGATGCGAAGCGCGACTTCGGCATCACCAAGATGAACTTCTTCGCCGCGACGCTTGAACCGGGGATTTCTCGAGAACAGGTGCTGAAGCAGGTGCAACAGGGCGTCGGCCAGATGGGCATGAAGGCCGGTGACGTGCGGCAGATCAAGCACACGATTCAGACCGGATTTTCGCGATTGCTTCTGCTCGTGAGCACGGTCGCGTTCGCAGCGATGGCAGTGGCGTCGCTCGGTGTCACCAACACGATCATGGCGTCGATCCGCAGTCGACGATGGCAGTTCGGCATCCTGCGCAGCATTGGTGTGACGCGCGGAGGACTGTTGCGCCTGGTACTCGCTGAGGCGCTCCTCCTCGGTCTTGTCGGATGCGCACTTGGCGCCGCCGCAGGCGCAGAGATGTCGGTCGATGCGAGAGGATTGAGTTCCCTCGTCCTCGGCTACATCCCGCCGGTCGTGATCCCTTGGGGAATCATCTGGCTTGGACTGGGCATCGTGATCGTGATTTCGATGGTGGCAAGCATCGGACCTGCAATAGGGGTCGCGCGAACAGAGCCACTGAACTTGCTCCAAGGTGGGAGAGCATCCACGTAGCATGTTGTGGAAAGGGAATTGCCCACCCCTCAAGGGGTGGGCTTGATAACATTCCTTATCAGCTATGCGCCAACCGTGGCACAACTGGTTCCATTGTAGTGCAAGCACATACGGCGCGTGGTTGCGCGGAGATCGGCGCGGATGGCGCGCACGTCATCATCGGGAGCATGTCGACGGCGACTACAAGAACCCACCTAAGAATTCGTTGCCGCACCTTCATGAACAATCCAAACGTCTGATGAAGCGCCAGCGCGTGACGCTCACGGTTGAGCAGCGCCGATTCTTGTGTCTGTCGATCGCAGAGAAGGCGCGCGCTCTAAACTTCGAGATTCTCGAGACGTGCATCGGTGGTCGACACTTCCACCTTCTCATCCGATTTCTTCCAATCCAATACGACATGCCCACGCTCGATCACTACAGGAGCGCTAAAGTGCAAATGGGCAAGCTCAAAGGCTACAGTGCTCGGATGCTCAGCAAATCCGGTCTGGCCCCGGAAGGTGGAGTGTGGTCGAAGCGCTGCAAATGCAAACCGATTGCCGATGAAGGTCACAAGCTGCGGGTCGTGGGATATCTGCGCGATCACTCGAAGAAGGGCGCCGTTGTCCTTTCACAGCTCGCTTAATCAAACCCACGCATTCATGCGTGGGCAATTCCTGAATCCAATTGACCTTTGCAAGGGGCGCTCTTACCTTCCCCACTTGAATGACCACACCTCCCAGTGGAGTGCCTTCTGGTAACACTTCTTCCGCGCAACAAGCGCGTCAGGGTGGGCAGCGCGAAAAGTTTGGGAGCGAAGAACTGGCGATCGTTCTTTCGCACTTCGACATCGGGGTGATCGATTCGATCGTGGAGTTTCCTCGAGGGTCTCGCAAGGCGCCGAAGCTGCTCATCGTTTCCGAGACCGGGAAATACCTGCTCAAGCGTCGCGCGCGGGGGAAGGACGATCCCTTCAAAGTCGCGTTCTGCCATGCGCTTCAATTACATCTGGCGGCGAAGCAGTTTCCGCTGCCGCATCTGATCGGAACGAAAAAAGAAAACAATTCGATGCTGCAGTGGCGCAATAGCGTCTATGAATTGTTCGAATACATCCCGGGGCAGTCGTATCCACAGACGCTGGAATCCACCTTTGACTCGGGTCGGGTGCTGGGGCTTTATCACAAACTGCTCGAAGGCTTCAAGTCGGAATGGACGCCTCCCAGCGGGAGCTATCACGGCGCGCCGTCGGTTGAATCCGGGCTGAAATCGATTCCTGCCAATCTCGGATCCGGAAGTGAGGACATTTCGGGCATGGTCGATGCGCTGGCCAAGCATTACCGCAATGCCGCCGATCATGTTGAGCGACTAGGGATGGAAGCCTGGCCGAAGCAGATTGTTCACGCCGACTGGCATCCGGGGAACATGCTGTTTCGGGACAATCATGTGGTGGCGGTGATCGACTACGATTCGGCACGTTTGCTGCCGCGCATCATCGACATCGCCAATGGCGCGCTGCAGTTTTCGATCATCGGGGGTGACGAAGACGTCATGAAATGGCCGGATTATCCGGACGAATCCCGCTTTAAGCGCTTCCTGCGCGGCTATGATGAGGTCATGCTGCTGTCGCAGGCGGAGATCCGTGCGATCCCGTCGCTGATGATGGAAGCATTGATCGCGGAAGCGGTTTTTCCGATCGCCGCAACGGGATCGTTCGGTCGCATGGAAGGGCTGAGCTTCCTGCAGATGGTGCTGAAGAAGATCAACTGGCTGCACAAGAACGGCCAGCGGCTGATCGAGCTGGCCGAGGGATAGTTGTCGTGACAAATCGAGGCCGAAGCGCAACGCGAATGGAAATGCTCGCGCGCGGAGTGTGCGGCGCGCTCGTGTTGTCCTTCCTTCTCGCCGCGGCGCCGAGCACGCAGCCCGCGACGACACAAGCTTCATCCGATTCGCAGCAGATTCTCACGACACAGGATCGGCAGAAGGCGATGGCGAAATGGTTCGCCGCCCTTTCGCACGCGGATCCCCGCGAGCGCGAAGCCGCCAGCCGATCGCTTCTCACGCTCGAGCGCGAAGACCTGCCCGCACTGCACAAGCTGATCGAAGATTCTCAGCCACTTTCACCCAGCCAGACCGCGGCGCTGCATGACATCGTCGTGCATGTATTTCTGTCGGGCGAAGACTACATCCGATCGAACAAAGGCTTCCTCGGCGTGCACCTTGCGACGTCATACGCTTCGGTCGCGGTCGAAGGCAACGAGGAAGAGACCCAGCCAATGCGCGGCGCGATTATCGTCGACCGCGTTCCCGGCTTTGCGGGTTATCGCGCGTTTCAGGACGGCGACGTCGTGCTTTCCATCAAAGAGCGGCCGGATGTGACGATCCAGAGCAAGGACGATCTGCAGACGATCGTGATGAGCTCCGCTGCCGGTACGGTGCTGCACATGCGGATCGTGCGAAACATGCGCGAGATGGAAGTGACGATCACGCTCGACGCGCGGCCAGATGTAGCAGACATCGAAGAAGAGACCAACATCCGCGAAAAGGAAGGAGAAGAATACTGGCAGCAGGAATTCGCGCCGCTCGTCAAAGGCGGATTGTGGTAGCAGGATGCTTCACGCCCCGCTCGGCGCGAGCCGGCTCCCGAGCGTAAACCACCCTTTGGACGGATCGTAAATTAGTTGCAGATTGCGACGATCGAATTCCTGAAACCACCGCCACCATTCGATCGGATCGATCTCCTCACCCGGATTCGCATCCGGATCGCCACCTAATCGAATCCGGTCCGGATTTCCACGCACGCATGCAGGCCACAAACCGTTCGACGTCGCCCAGTGGTAAATCACGTTGTGATTGGTGGTTTCGTAGACGGTCATGGCATTTACGATTTTAGATTTGCAATTGGCGATTGCCAGAAAAATCAGACTTGGCCGAGGTGAAGCTCGGTCTCGTAGGTCATCACAACTTGCCCATTTTTCTGGTGATGATCGAAGATCTCGCGAAGCGATTGGATCATCGGGTCGAAATTCGAGGCGCCTTCCTGCGGCATATAGGACGAGGAAAGCATGCGACCTTTCAGGCCGTCGAAATCGACAATTTGGTGGTTGGGCAATTTGAGCGTTTTGTACGAGCTATCTTTGTAGAAAATGCGAAAGACGTCTTCGCCGATCTGCTCGTGGCGAATCGATTTGAAGTCGGTGCCGTATCGGTGGAGAAATTCTTCGTACGCGCGGTTGAAGGCGTCTTCGCGTGTGCGCGTGTTCCACATGAGCAGCACGCGACCGCTCGGTTTGAGAATTCGCCGAAACTCCAGCTTCGCCTTTTCAACATCAAACCAGTGAAACGCCTGACCCGCGACGACGAGATCGATCGAGTGATCCGGCAGACTCGTCGATTCGGCCGAGGCGTTGATGCTGTGAAAGTTCCGATCCATCCCCCACCACTTCTCCGCGGCCGCGCGCATGTCGGCGTTGGGCTCGATCGCGAAAACGGTATTGCCGTTCTTCAGAAACGGCTCGCAGGAAATCCCAGTGCCACTTCCGATGTCCGCGACGACCTGATCCGGCGTGAAGCCGATCTCACGCCGCAAAGCGTCGATGACCGCGTCCGGATAATGCGGGCGGTACTTCACATAGTTCTCAACCCGCGATGAGAAACGTTGCTTTGAATCGATCACTTTATCCCTCCTTCAAACCCAGAGACGTTTCTCCTTGGTCGGTGGGGCCGCCAAGCACTTCAAACCCGGCAGGCGATTTCAATTTCCGTCGACTCCGCCACCAGTACCATGGGACAACGAGCAACGGCGCCGCGACGCACCATATGGGACATGCAAGAATGAAAGTTGCCGCGCCGAGCCAATGCGCATCAAACTCCCAAACGGATCGACGCAGGTCGGGTGGTTGCGAGGGCAATAGCCGGCCGTGCCAACGGAGGCCGGCTGGTTGGAGCACCGCGAGTGTCGCGGGGTGCCAGAAATCAAGCAGCAGAACGATGCGTCCGCGATCGACTCGCAATGAGGGGCTGGAGGTTTGAATGGTTGGCGCGCTTCCTCGCACCCTCGTCCAGTTCACGCCGAACGAGCTCGTAAACCCCAACGCCAAGACAAGGGTGAGAATCAGCGAAATGCCCGCGAGAACATCGAACGGCCCGCGCCTCATGTGAGCATCGTAACCATCAGCGGGCAAAAGTTTACATCGGCATCGGTTCGCCTATTATGTTTCGCTCGACTGAAAGAAACCCATGGAAACCATCATCACCGGCAAGGCGTACGTTCTGGGCGACAATATCGACACCGATCAGATCATTCCGGCCCAGTATTTGTCCTTTAATCCGTCGCTGCCGGAGGAGCGGAAGTTTTTCGGCATGTACGCGAACAGCGGCGTGCCGGAGAACCAGGCGGGCCTGCCGCAGGGAAAGACGCCGTTTGTGCGTCCGAATGAGTTCAAGAGCGATTACACGATCGTCATCGGCGGAAAGAACTTCGGCTGCGGATCGTCGCGCGAACACGCGCCACTCGCGCTCGCCGAGGCCGGCATCAAAGCGGTGATCGCCGAGTTCTACGCCCGGATCTTTTTCCGCAACAGCATCAACGGCGGATATCTGCTGCCCCTGGAATCGACCCAGCGCCTGGTCGAAAAGATTCGCACAGGCGATGAGCTCGAGATCGACCTGAAGGCGGGGAAGGTGACGAACAAGACGCAGAAGCAGACTTATCAGCTGCAACCGGTGGGCGACGTTCTGCCGATCATCGAAGCCGGCGGCGTGTTCGACTATGCGAAGAAGGCGGGGATGCTGAAGTAGCGGGATCGTGACGGCTTTGTGTAGGGTGCGCTTCAGCGCACCGGTTATTCTTCCGTTGAAAAGCAAATAACCGGTGCGCTGAAGCGCACCCTACGAATGCCACAGGTCATCGCATATTCCGACGTTCTCGCCCAAACCCAAGCGCAGGGACTCCGCAGCCTCTATCACAACAGCGGGGCGTTCGGCTTTCCGCGCGGGGCGAACGTGCTGTACGCAGGTTGGATCGGTCCGCCGGACGACACCATTCGTCCCGAAGCGCGAAAGCTGGTTCAACAGATCGATCCGCCATTCGTTCCGAATCTCATCAATCGCCTGATCGATCTCTGGCAATCTCATCTGCCCGGCGAGATCTGGTTCATGCCGATGAGCCACTGGTCATTCGAGCTCGACCACGGCAGCAAATCCTGGATGCCCGATCTACTCCGATCCATCCACATCGATCCCGCACCGCTCACGCATCTGAACACCGCCCCCGCGATCGAATTCACGCCGAGCGAAATCGATCTCGTGCGCTCGATCGCCACTGGCTTGTTCGAAAATCTGAAAAGCAGCGACTTCGCGATATTGCTCCCCGATCGCCCAATCGTCGGCACGCTTCATCACCACCAACAGCTGTGGTGGACGACGACCGACGCGACCGTTCAGCAGCAGCTACGACCGCATTCGTAGGGTCCGCTTCAGCGGACCGGTATTTTTGCTCGCGCTGAAAAACGCATAACCGGTCCGCTGAAGCGGACCCTACAAGACACGCCGATCACCGCGTTACTTCGCCGCCTGGGTTGTCGGCCGGTTAAAATGGCCTGTAAACTTCGGATCGATTTCCACCTTCGACCAATCCAATTCGGAATCCACGATCTTCGCATTCGCATTATTCTTCAGCGAAACATTCGCCCCTTGGATGTTCGTCAACTTGCACCGCTCGACGGTCACATCGCCACCCCAGATGTTCATGCCATTGGAATGACTCCACGTGCAATCGCGAAAGTTCACCGTGCCGGTGCGAACTGTGAAGCATGCGCCGCTGCCACCTTCGGAGATGTTGCACTGTTCGAACGTCGTCGGACCCGGGCCGTTGTGATACAGCACGCTCCATCCGCCGTTCACTTTGTTGCGGCGAAAGATGTTGTTCTTCCCTTCGCCGACGACATTGATCGCGGCCAGACACCACTCGATCGTGTTATCCTCCGCGACGTTCTCGTCCGATCCGTAGGCGGCGACGATGCCGTGGTAGCCGATGTTCGTAAACGTGTTCTGCGCGATGTGATTTCGATCGGAATCCACGAGCATCATCGCGAACGCCCACTGCTTGTAATAGCCGCCGGGCCCTGGACCTGGCCCGCCGCTCATGTGATCGACAATGTTATGTGAGATTTCGCAGTCGTTCGATCGCTCGAGATACACACCCGTGTCCGAGCAGTCGTGCACCGTGTTGCCGCTGATCTTCGCGCTCGTGCAGTCGATCAGCGCGATCGCACGACCCTGGTCGCTTAATCCATCGAGGCAAATGTCGTTGAAGCGATTGTCCGCGAGCGTCAAGCCCTTCACATTCGTCGCGATCACCCCGCCCCAGCGGCATTTGCGGATGGAATTGTTTTTCAAAATCGGCGCGGCCATGAATCGTCCGTCGATCGTCACGCCGCTTCGCGCGAATTCGATCGTGCACCCTTCCAGTTGCGACGCTGGCTGCGGCGGTGGCTCGAACGAGGCGGTTTGATGACTGATCTCAATCCCGCGCCAGTCGCCGGGCGCCGGCTTCGCCTCCGCCGAAGTGAACGTCGAATCTTTCGCGACGAGTTGGCCGTGAACGACGAGCGACGCCCGCGGAGCGAATCGGACCGTTGCACGGTCAACGTTCAGTGCGACACCGTACGGAACCGTCACGTCGTCCTCGATCGTGATGTCTCCAGGCCAAGTCGTCCCCGCAGGGACAGTCGTCGGTTGCGTCGCCGCGGCGTTTGCCGCAAGCCCAGGCAAAACCGTGGCAAACAGCATCACCGTCCGCCACTTTCCATTTCCCGCCAATCGCTTTAAGATGTTCATTCTGCTTTAAGGATACTGCATGACCTCGTCGTTGCTCGCCGTTCAACTCGCTGATCCGCGCCTCGCGTGGGCGCCGGTCGTTCTGCTCATCATCATCGCGGTCGGATTCGCCGTCACGAACGTGGCCGTCTCCATCCTCATCGGCCCCAAACGCTCCGGCAAAGTCAAAGAGACGACTTACGAAAGCGGTATGGTGCCGATCGGCGACACACGCCGCCGCTTCAACGTCCGCTTTTACATTGTCGCGATGATCTTCCTCGTCATCGACGTGGACATCATCTTCTTCTATCCGTGGGCGACGATCTTCGCCCCGTACGTCCAGAAAATGCCCGACAAAAGCGGCGCGCTTCTGATCGAAATGATCGTCTTCGTCGGGCTGTTGCTGCTGGCGTACGTTTACGCCTGGGGCAAGGGTGTGTTCCGGTGGGACTGATGGGAATTGTTTCCCGGCGCGCCGGGATTGTTTGTTCATTTGTTCATTTGCCGTCCGTTTGTGGGTCAATGAAACAATGAACAAATGAGAGAATGAACAATCGCCGACCGCTCGCGATCCTCTTACTGCTCACAATCATCGCGGCCTTATTGCGCTTCACCGCTCTCGATCGCCCCTCCCTCTGGGGCGATGAGGCTTGGACGTTTTCTCGCGTCTGCGGGTCGTATCAGGACATGCTGGACCTCGTGAGCGTGGCGGGGTTCGCGCCGCTGCATTACGAACTGTATTGGTGGATCGGACACCACATCGCCAAGCTCTCGCCGATCGTGATGCGCCTCGTGCCGGCGATCAGCGGCACGCTGATGATCCCCGCAATTTATTTCCTCGCGCGACAGCTCGTCAGCATCCGCACCGCACTCGTCGCCGCCCTTCTCGCAACCGTTTCCGCGTACCTCCTCGTCTACTCCCGCGACGCGAAGATGTACATGCCCTTCTGGCTCATGTGCACGCTGAGCATGGGGTGCTTTCTGTGGTGGTTACGAGGAGCAGACAGCTTATTTAGCCGCGGGGCTCGCCCCGCGCGAGACGCGGATCCGCGGCCTGAGCTCTCGCGCGGAGCAAGCCCCGCGGCTAAATGGATCGTCCCCGCTCGCATCCGTTGGTACTGCTGGATCGCATCCTCGATCGCGATGGTCGGCCTTCACGCGCCGGGGGCGATGCTCCTCGCCATCGAAGCGATAATCTTCCTTTCCCATCGCGGGCTGCATTGGAAGCGCGGCGTCGCATTCACCGCCGGCGTCGCGATCATCCTCGGCGGATTCCTCACCTATTACGCTCGCTTCAGCAAACTGAAAGACAAGGTGATCGTCGAACACACGACCGCCGCGTCGCAACCGACCTACGACATTCACCTCGGCAACACGGGCATCTTCTGGGTTCCGTGGTACAACCAGGGACGCACCTCGCCGGGGCTGTTCCTCTATGCCACGACCGCATTTCTCTTCAGTTGGGAATATCCGATGGATGCGCAGGTCGTGTCGATTCCTCCACGCACATACAAAACACTCGTCGCGGCGACTTGGGTGCTTATCGGCCTTCTTGTGCTGGGGATCTTTCCGTGGAGGAGAAAAGGAAATCCATCCGCAGATTTCACAGATTCCGCAGATTCAGAAACAGGTCTGTCTTTAGATCAATCTGCGCAATCCGCGGATTATTCCGTTCCGATTGCCTGGTGGCGCGCCTTGCTCTGGATCGGCTGCTGGATCGTCGTGCCCGCGTATGCGTTTTACTGCGTCACCGTTCGCGATTTTCTCACGCCGCTGAACTGGTTCCGCTTCCTCGCGGCGTCTCATGGATTAATTGCATTCGAGCTCGTCGTCCTCGCGGGAATCTGCTTCATCCGGTGCGGGTTTACGTGGCGAGAACGCGCGACGAAGGCGGGGCTTTTCGCGCTGGTGCTGACGGTTCTCTGGCTCTTGTGCGGCGCGGTCGCAATCGCGATCAGTACGAAGGCTTGGAGCGAGAGCGTCTGGCTGCCGCGGTATCTCGGCGTGATCTGGCCCGCGGTCGCGATCGCTATCGCGACGCTGTTCATGCGATTGCCGACGCGCCCGCTGCGCATCGTCGCGATCGGCTGTTTCGTCGCGGTCAACCTGCTGCAGTTCTCGTGGCGCGTCTTTGGCGAATCAGAGCCACCGACGGCGCTGCTCGCGCGCGATGTGCTCGATTCGCAGCCGAAGAATTCGCCGACACGCACGTACACGAAACTCTCGCGCTTGCCGGGAGTCGAGCCAGGCGAGGGCGTCGTTGGATCCGCCGCGTTTCGGTATTACCTCGCGGCGTTCTCGAGCATTCCGGTCGTCCCCGCGGAGTTTCAGGTCGGCCCGCTTCAGCACAGCGCCGAGTCGATCAAATACGAAGACCACTTCCAATTCCATCCGCCGATGCAGAACCCGTTCATGCTGCGATTCGCCGATCTTTCGATGTGGATCCCCAACGAAGTGAAGCAGATCCCGACGATCAAAAGAATCGTGGTGTGGGAACTCTTCGAAACCAAAGACCGGGATCTCGCCGAGCAGGATCCTTTAAAGGCGCACCTGCCGGGTTGGCGGCGTGTCTCGCAGGAGATTTACACGAGTTATGATCACTGGCGGTGGCGGGCGCTGTATCTGTCGCGACGAAGCGTGTATGAGCGGGGATAAACCCGCGGAGCTGCGCTCCGCCGCTAAATATCGACGACGACGAGCATCTCAATAATTAGCGGCGGAGCGAAGCTCCGCGGGTTTCTCTTTGAAAGTCGTCGCTGAACTTTCCTGTCCGGCACGTTGGCGAACCGCGCGAGTTCGCACTATAATTCACGAAGTTCGCGGAGTTGCATCATGATTGATACCCAGACGTTGCCGGACAATATTCTCACGACTCAGCTCAAGCGCGTGGTGAACTGGGCCCGCCGAAGCTCGCTTTGGCCGATGCCTTTTGCAACCGCATGCTGCGGAATCGAGCTGATGGCGACCGCATCGTCGCGCTACGACCTCGCGCGTTTCGGCGCCGAGGCGATGCGATTCTCCCCGCGGCAGGCCGATCTGATGATCGTCGCTGGCCGAGTGACGACGAAGATGATGCCGGTGCTTCAGCACATTTATCAGCAGATGACCGAGCCGAAGTGGGTAATTAGCATGGGCGCGTGTGCCAGCACCGGCGGCGTGTTCGACTGCTACGCGACGATCCAAGGCATCGACCAGTTCATGCCCGTCGACGTCTACGTCCCCGGCTGCCCGCCGCGCCCTGAGACGCTGATCGAAGGGATCATGGCGATCCAGCGCATCATCGACTCCGACGGCCTCCCCCCAGCCGGCAAGCGCCGCCCCCTCCAACTCGCGATCGAACCCAGCTACGCCCCGTCGCCGCAGCCCGTGCCGCTGACGGTCGGTGGACGAACGGTGTAACTGTCCTCATTCCGCGCTATCGGGATCGATAAACGCCCGTGCGCGCTCCATGATGTCGATGAGAAAATCAAGATTGTCCTCATCAATTGATGTCTTGTAGGTTGCGACGCGCTCGCGGTAATCGATTGTTTTGATCTGGTGCGTGTAAACCCATCCCTCCTGATCCAGGCCCGCAAGCTTTGGCATCTTCGCCATCAGGTGCGTATCGTGCAGTTTCCGATCCGGGTGATATTTCGTTGTGGCGGGAAGCACGATGCATAAGCCTGTCGCCTTGCTGAAATGAATCGTGCTGATGACGACACCGTAATGAGCGAGCGCGAATTCCTGCCCGGCGGCGGGGCTGAAATTGATGTGGATAATGTCCCCCCGCTTGGGATGATATGTTTGCTTGCTCAATCAGATTTCCTTCCCCACCGGATCGCCCCAGTGGATCTCCCCGCCCACCATGTCGGGCGTGACGCCGCGGAGGAGTTCCGCTTCAGTCCATTTCTTTCGGACCGGACGTACCGTAAATGCGTCATCGCGGACTTCGACGCTCACCTGCCCACCATCGGTCAGGTTCAGTCGATCGACCACATCCTGAGGAATGCGGAAGGCGAGACTGTTCCCCCACCGCGCGACTTTACTGTTTCGCACAATCGAGACGGCGCGGAGACGCGCGCCGTTTCGTGCCTTCTTTTTTGTTGCTCGCATCGCTGCTCCTGTATATCTAAATAATATACATGATCGGCTGTTAACGGCAAGGACCTTGATGGGTTGAGAGGCTTGAATTGCACGGCTCACCGGCACGTGCTACACAAGTTGGCATGGTTCACGCATTCGCGCGCGGTATTTCCATTGGCATGCTGGTCGTGTGCGTTGCTGGATGCGCTGAGCGTGTCGTGAAGGTTCACGCTCTTCAGCCCTCGTACAACGTCCGGCGATTCGGTGCGGTTGGCAATGGGGCGGAGCTCGACACGCATGCCATCAACATGGCGATCGACGGCGCAAATTCCAATGGCGGCGGGACGGTTTATTTTCCCGCCGGGACATACAAATGCTACTCAATTCACCTGAAGAGCAATGTCGCGCTCTATCTAGATGCCGGCGCGACGATTCTCGCGGCGGAGAATCCGATGGATCCGAACGCGCCGGGCTACGACGCGCCCGAGCCAAATGAATGGGATCCGTACGAAGACTTCGGCCATAGCCATTGGCACAACAGCCTCATCTGGGGTGACAATCTCGAGAATGTTTCGATCCTCGGTCCCGGGAAAATCGACGGCAGCGGACTGACGAATGGTCCCAACCCGCGCGCGAAGAAAGGCGAAAAGGCGGAACCCGTCGCGCCGCCGGCGACGAACCGCGCGACGACGAAGTTCGGCTACCCGGGTGGCGACACGCTTCCGCCCGGCATCGGCAACAAAGCAATTGCGCTGAAAAACTGTCGCAACGTGACTTTCAAAGATTTCACGATCTACCGCGGCGGGCATTTCGCGATCCTCTGCACGGGCGTGGACAACTGGACGATGGACAATCTCAAGATCGACACGAATCGCGACGGCGTCGATCTCGACGCCTGCCACAACGTCCGCATGAGTAATTGCACCGTGAACTCGCCGCACGACGATGGGATCTGCCTCAAGAGTTCGTACGGCCTCGGCGAAGCGCGGGCCACGGAAAACGTGACAATCACGAATTGCCAGGTGAGCGGCTGGGAAGTCGGTTCTCTGCTCGACGGCACATATCGCAAGGGCAACGGCCCCGGCACCGGCCGAATCAAGTTCGGCACCGAATCGAACGGCGGATTCAAGAACATCACGATCTCTAACTGTGTCTTCAATTATTGTTGTGGATTCGCACTGGAGACGGTGGATGGCGGCGTGCTCGAAGATGTGACAATCGACAACATCGCCATGCGCGACATTGCCAATTCACCGATCTTTCTGCGTCTGGGCGCGCGATTGCGCGGCCCCGCAGGAACGCAAGTTGGCATCCTTCGCCGCGTGCACATCAGCAACATCGTCTGCTCCGGCGCCAGCGGAAGCTTGCCGTCAATCATCAGCGGCATACCCGGCGGTTTGATCCACGACGTCACCATCCGCAACGTCCACGTGATCACCAAAGGCGGCGGAACGAAAGAGCAGGCGACGACGAAACCCGCGGAAAACGAGAATCGATACCCAGAACCGACCATGTTCGGCCAAATGCCCGCGTACGGCTTCTACATCCGCCACGCGCGCGGCATCGAGCTCAGCGACATCCATCTCGATTATGAAAAGCTGGACGAACGCCCGCCGATCGTGCTGGATGATGCCGAAGGCACGGAGCTGACCAACATAAAAGCCCAGCACGCGCCGGACGTGCCGGAGGTCGCGAAATGATGGTAGGGTCCGCTTCAGCCTGATCTTTCCCCACATCTATGCGCTGTTCAACTCATAGCCGCGGACGAGGTGGTTGAGGGTTTGCCAGCCACGCCACAGCGTTTGCCATCCCGGATCGCCGTCACCTTTTCGGTTCATGAATCCGCCAAGCTGTGCGATG
>JAICIO010000119.1 GCA_025924315.1 Phycisphaerae bacterium | reverse complement strand
CGCAAGTTGAAGGTTCCGAGTCTCCTTTTGGGCAAATGCTGCGCGGACTTCAATTGCGACTTGGGAACCGATTGTCGGACAAGCGCTGGTATTGCTTCCGAAGCTATGAGGAACTCGGCGTTGAAGATGTTGGTGCTTGGTTCAAGCGAATTGGAATTGGGGAAGACTCGGCTAGCGACATACAGATAATTGACTGTTCGATGCTGTCCTTCGAAGTTCTCCCGTTTGTTTGCGCGATTATCGCGAGGATGCTTTTGGAAGTTCGAGAGTACGTCCCGGCGAATAAGCGCTTCAACGATCCTTGGGTTTTGGTTCTTGAGGAAGCGCATAATTACGTAAGACCGCGCAGAGAGGGCGAGGGGCGCGGGATTGGGGTGTCGAGAGAAACATTTGAGCGAATCGCGAAAGAAGGACGGAAGTTCGGCTTGTCGCTGGTGGTAGCGAGTCAACGTCCGAGCGACATTAGCCAGACGGTTCTTAGTCAGTGTGCGAACTTCTTGATCCACCGCCTTCAGAATCCGGATGATATCGAACATTTTCGAAAGATCGTTCCGAGCCAATCACGGCGCTTAATGGATCAGATAACAGTGCTCCGGGCAGGGGAAGGCATCATTGTGGGTAGCGCGGTTCATATTCCCTCGCGCGTACAAGTCGTAAGGCCCGACCCGGAACCGTCAAGTCAGAGTTCATCGCCGTTCACATTTTGGCGCGAGGACGCTCCGGCGTTTGATATTGGTGGCGCTTTAAGCAACTGGGTGGATGAGGAATAGTCAATGGAGGGGTTTAAGTGGACGACATTTCAAAATCGAAGATCGAGATCCTCTTCAAGGAATATGACACGCTCCGAACGGAAATCGATACGCGGATTAAAAGCGCGTTCAGCCTCTGGAGCGTTGCAATTGCAGCATTGGCAATCGTCGGAGGTCTCTCAGGAACGAAGACGCGCGCTTGGGTCATCGCGAGCGTGGCGATCATTGCGCTGGTAATCTTGTGGTATCTGAATGAAAGCGCGACAAGACGTTGTGCGAAGCGCGTTTCCCAAATTGAAAAGCGAATCAACGATCTCGCAGATGAAGAGCTGCTTGAGTGGGAGCTAAAATGGGGCGCTGTGACCACCGGATATTTTCCGGAGTGGCGTGAAGTGAAGGCTCGAATCGTTGACTGTTGGAGGCAGGCCGTATCACGGCTTCGCCGACGACAATCGTGAATGTTTTGGCGGACTTTGTTTACGCTGCTTTTCCATCGCCTGCGATTCGCAACTGAGCGCCGAAGTAGGCTGCATATACCGCGTCAGTCGCGGGCTTGACGGCTTGCGGACTCCGTTTGACGTATCGATCCTGAAGCCCAGGTGAGCGATGGCCAGCCAGCAGTCGCGCATATTTCTCCTCGACTTGCTGAGCTTCGCAGGCAGCCGTATACGCACCGTCGCGTAAATGCGACCACGTAACATCTTTTGAAAGCCCGGCCTTCGCGCGAAGGATGTCCGCGAATTCATTCCCGCGCGAATTGCTGTTGAACCGCGTTCCGTGTTTGCTGACGAAAACGTAGGGACTAGTTCCGCGACGGGGGATCGCGTTTAACGCTTCGATTGTCTCTGACCAAAGAACAGCCGCGCGAATGCAGCGACCGCGCTTTTTTCTACGGCTGAGATACGTTCCGTTTTCGAGATCCAATTCGTCCCACCGAAGTCCGCAGACATCTTCCAGATAGAGCGCGGCATTCAGGCTCATCAACAGCATGGCGCGCCAGAGCTCCGGCGTTTTCGTTTCTTTGGCAGCGGTCAGAAGCGATTGGAAATCTTCGCGGCTGATGGGATGAGGATCGTTTTGCTCCTCATTTGACGGGGGGAACAGAACCTTCATCCGGGTTTTCAAGGCTTCGATTTGCTCAACATCAATTGAGTCGTCAGTCTTCCAGCTGGTATTGAGAACGGTACGAATGCGACCGAAGTAGAGGGAGACGGTGGCCGGGCTGAGCTTCGCTACCACCGTCTTACGGAATGCGCGAAGTTTTTCCTGCGATAAGTCAGCAACGGTCGAAGCGCCTGTTTCCTTAATGAACCACTTTTCCCATGTCGCAATGACTTCGTTTTTCGTTTTCTGGGTTGCTTCGCAGTTCCGCTTGTAGATGGCGAGCAATGCGCACAAACGGATCGACGGTCGGGGCAACGCGAGGCGGTCGATGTTGGCGAGCTGTTTCATCCCCGTCATGCGGGCCACGTAATCCGGGCGCGCTGCCAGTTGTTCCGCGAACCATTGCCAGGCGACAGACTCATCGGCGAAGGCATATTCGACCATCGTCGTGCCCGTCGCGCCTTTGAACTCGCGGATGGGAACCCCGACTTTTTCGGCTGCGGTCATCTGCCGGAACTTTGCGATGGCTTTATTTTCGTCCGGCAAAGTAAAGCGTTGACCCGTCGCAACGATGCGCCAGCGTCCATCGACTTCGCGCGCGAGTCCCGCTATTATTTCGCCATCAGAAGTTACGTAGGGTTTTGGTTTGCGTCCGCGTTTTGCCATAGTCGCTCCTGTTGCTGTACGCGACTATGCTAAAGCTGCTTTTTACTGGAGCGCGAATCGCTGGCTAAAATAGCGGGGAAATTCGAAATCAGCGTTCGTAACTCCTGACCAGACAATGACTGTTTTGCGGGTGTAACTCAATTGGCAGAGTGCAGGCTTTCCAAGCCTGACGTTGAGGGTTCGACTCCCTTCACCCGCTCATCAACCCCGTCCCCGCCGGACGGGGTTTTTTGTCGCCAATTCCCAGTGATGCACGATGAGCCGCTCGTTTTCATCGTAGCGGCCTGTCATCTACACATCGCCTGCGCGCAAAGAAACAGACTCAACCCCCACCGGCGCTATCAGGCCTACTGTCGCGGCGACGATTGCCCACTGCGAGATCGGCGGACGCGCGCCGGGCGATCGGTAATCGAGCGGCGGCGCTTCTCGCGCGCGCTGATCCGCCACACTGCTGCCGCGCGACAACGTTGAAGGGTGTGAACATCGCACATCTCGCCACAACAAAAATCAGAAAGACGACGTCGAACCGTTTGTATTCCCGCTCGTATCGAGCTTACTCCACGCACGGTGTGCGGAACGTTGAAGACGATCGCCGTCTTCTTCGCCGCGCGTGGGGCACGTCACAAAGGAGGGAAAAGATGTCATTGAAGCGATTGATTCGTAGCGCGCTCCGCTCGTCGTGCGCGCTGAGCGTCTCATTTCTCACGGTTGCGGTGCGAGCGCAAACCTACAGCGCCGTTGCGGGGAGTCCCACTTATGATTCGACCACGGGAAACGGGTACTCGAGTGCGGATGAGGCTGTTTCACCGGGCTCGAGCGTGAATTCTTCGGGTACCGCTGTCGGGCGTGCACGCCTTCAAAGCGGCGGCACATCTCTGGGCTATCGACCCGTGCGCTGGGACACCTTCGGCACCGCGAGTGAACTCGGCAACCTCGGCACGGATCTCAGCGGAGCAACCTCCGGGGAGCCCGACGCCATCAACTCCGGTGGAACAGCGGTTGGATGGGCCGAAAAGTGGAATGGCAATACAGACCTTGGCACCCGCGCCGTCCGCTGGGATGCCTCCGGTACCACCGCCACCGAATTGGGCAACTTGGGAACCAATTCGTCCGGTATCACGTACGCTACCGCGTACGCGATTAATACTGCGGGGACCGCCGTGGGGACTGCGGATGCCTTCAGCGGTGGCACATCGCTCGGCTCTCGTGCCGTGCGCTGGGATGCCTCCGGAAGCGCCGCGACCGAAATGGGCAACCTCGGCACGGACCCCAACGGGAGAACCTTCGGGCAGGCCAACGCCATCAACTCCGCCGGAATAGCTGTTGGATGGGCGGAAAAGTGGAATGGCAACACAGACCTTGGCGCCCGCACCGTCCGCTGGGATGACTCGGGCGCGACCGCGACTGAACTGGGAAGCCTCGGGACCAATCTGAACGGAGTCACATACACCACCGCCTACGCGATCAACAGTGCCGGAACGTCGGTCGGATACGCCCCAAAGTGGAACGACACTACATTCCTCGGCTATCGAGCTGTCCGCTGGGATGCCTCCGGCACCACCGCCACGGAATTGGGCACCCTCGGCACAACCGCCAGCGGAGTCACTTATAGCGCCGCGTACGACGTCAACACCTCCGGCACCGCTGTTGGATACGCTTACCAGTTCGTGGGCGGCACGTATAAAGGCGACCGTGCTCTCCGCTGGGACGCCTCCGGCACCGTCGCCACCGAGCTCGGCAATCTCGGCACTGACACCAGCGGAAACACGAGCAGCGACGCCCTTGCGATCAACGCCGCCGGCATCACGGTTGGGCAGGCGAGCGAATACAACGGCGCCGGTACCTACATCCGCAGTGATGCAGTCGCCTGGGGACCGGACGGAGCCGCTCTGGATCTCAATACCTTGATCGACCCCAATAGCGGGTGGGTCCTAAGCGTCGCTTTGGCAATCAGCGACACCGGTTACATCGCCGGCTATGGCATGTACGACCCCGACGGCTCCGGACCCGAAGCCGCGTATCAGCGCGACTTCGTCATGCTGCTTCCTGAGCCGGGAAGTCTTTCGCTACTGATGCTCGCGGGTCTCGCTCTCTCGCGCCGCCGCCGTCGAGCTTGAGCAAGATTCGAAACCCCTTGACGACGACATGGGCCGACAGCCTCATGCAGGGCGGCGCCAAGAAGGTCATGCTGCTTTGTCCGACCTACATCAGCTCCAGTCACGGCATTGAGCGCGAACGCGATCGAGCTCACTGAACTCTCACGTTCGTGCCGAAGTACGTAAGCAATGAAGCACCTCATTGCCTGCGTAATACTGCTCACGCCGTCGTTTGCTTTCGCATGGGGTGGCGATGGCCATCAGATCACCTGCCTGATTGCGGAGGATCGCCTCACGCCCGCGGCGACGAAGGGCATTCATGATTTGTTGGGGCCGGACGTGAACATTTCGGATGCCGAAGTCGCCAGCTGGGCCGACACGATCAAGCGGGCGCATCCGAAGCAGGGCCCGTGGCATTACGTCGACATTCCGGTCGACGCGAAGACGTACGACGCAAATCGCGACGGTCGCAAGGGCGACAACGTCATCGATAAAATCAACGAATACGAAAAGGTGCTCGCCGATACGAGCAAGCCCAAGCAGGACCGCGAGGTCGCGCTGCGGTTTCTCGTGCATTTGGTGGGCGACATTCATCAGCCGCTGCACTGCGCTGAACGCGATAACGATGCCGGCGGGAACAAGGTTCCAGTTCTCTATCTGAATCGCACCTCGCCGACGAATCTGCATACGTGCTGGGATTCGACGATTCTCATCAGCCACAAGGGCAAGACGCGCAATGCGTCGTACGCTGACGAATTGAACGCGAAGATCACGGCGCCGGAGGCGGCTGTGTGGTCGAAGGGCACGCCGGAGGATTGGGCGAACGAGTCGCACGAACTGGCGGTCAACGTGGTGTATCACGATTTCCCCGAGAGCAAACAACCGCAGCACATGACGCAGGCGGAAGTGAACCAATACGGGCGGATCATCGACGAGCAGCTTCAACGAGGTGGGGTGAGGTTGGCGGATATTTTGAATCGCGTGCTCGGGCAGTCGTGAAGTTCAACGCGCAGAAGCAGCGGCACTTAAGTGCCACTGCCAGTGTGATCTGCGCGGGGCAGTGGCGTTTCAGTGCCGCTGCTCGTAGCGCGGATCTGCGATTACGACCGGATCGCCTTTTTCGAATTTCGCTTCGCTTCCCAGCATGACGTGGTTGTCGCGCAAGACCACCATGCGCACGGTCGTTGGCGCGGAGATGGTGATCGGTGAAATGTATCGCTCGCTCGAAGCGGTCGGCTCCCTGCCGTCGAGCGTGTAATGGATCTCAAATGTCGCGGGCGAGAGTTCACCCCGAAGCGCGATTCGCGTCACATCCATAGCGATCGTTGTTGATTTCTGAAAGCGCCTCTCGCCGAGGATCGCGGCGGCGGTGAGTTCGATCGGGCCTGCTTCGCCAGTCGAGCGGAAATATCCGCGGCCGAGGCCATTGAACGCATCGCGATAATCGGCGCGGTGGGCCGTCACGTCGACGTTGTTCCCGTTCTCGTAACCCAGTTTTTGCATCGGCCCGCTGAACTGAAAGTTCACGCGATCGTTCCCGTCGGGAACGAGCGTCTCATTCGCGTCGCGGATGCTGAACGTCACCGAGCGCACATCGCCGCGAGTGGTTGAAAGCTCTCCGCCGTCCAATTCGAGATGAACGTGCGTGGCGGGTCCGGCCGTTCGAAAGGTTTCCTGCGCCGCGACCTTTCCGCCGCGATAACCGATCGCTTTGATCTCACCGGGTTTGTACGGCACATCCCACACGAAATCGAGCAGATCTTTCCGTGGCGCGATTCGACCGAGCGACTTTCCGTTCAGCAGCAACTCGACTTCGTCGCAATTCGAATAAGCGACGACGGGTATTTTCGTGCCGGGCGCGACGAATGGATGTGTCCAGTGCGGCAAGACGTGCACCATCGGCTCGGTCGTCCACTGGCTCTGGTAAAAATACGCGAGATCCTTCGGGAAACCGGCGGCGTCGACGATGCCCGGATTCCAGAATCGCGCCGGCCAATGCCGTCCCATCGAAGCGGCTTCGCCGAGATAGTCGAATCCGGCCCAGCGAAATTCGCCGGCGATCCACGGCGTGTCGCGCACCATCTTCCAACTTTGCCGCGCGGTGATGCGCACGATCGCGTTGTCGTACGACGAGTTGTATTGCGGATCGCCACCGAACTTGAAGATCTCTTCGCTCGCGTACGGCGGAAAGGGCACGCGTTTTCGCGGATTGTTGTCGCGCCACCAGGTGAGCGTTTTGTAAAAGCCGCGCGTTTGATAGCCGTGTGGTTCTTCGGTCAGCACGATGGGCCGATTTGGATTCTCGCGATGAAACTTGTCTAGAACGCCGGGCGATTCGCCGGGGCCGTTGAAGCCGCTGACATCCACGCCATGCAGCACCTGCCCGCCGGTGGTCGCACGCGTGGGATCGAGCTCATGAATGAGCTTCGTCATGCCGAAGCGATCGTCGTCGCCGGTCTCGTTGCCGATGCTCCACGTGAACACACATGCGTGATTGCGATCGCGCGAAACAAAATCAGTCAGATCGCGCTGCCACCCGTCTTTGAACGCCGTCGCGCCGTAATCAAACGCGGCCTTTTTCTTCCAGCCGTCGAATGCCTCGTCGAGCACGAGGAACCCGATGCGATCGCACAGCTCGTAAAACTTGGGTGGAAAGGGCGTGTGGCCGGTGCGAATCGCATTGCAGCCGATTGACTTCAGCAGACGCAATCGCTGCTCGAGGATCGCATCCGGAATCGCGACACCGAGCGCTCCGGCGTCGTAATGCATGCAGACGCCTTTGAGCTTTACGTTGCGATCGTTCAGCCAGAAGCCGGTGTTGGCATCCCAGCGGAAGGTGCGGATGCCGAAGGTCGTCTTCACTTCGTCCGTTAGTTGCCCATCGCCGTAAATGCGTGTGACGATGGTGTAGAGCCGCGGCGCGTCTGGGGACCAAAGAAGAGGCTGCACGATACGGAGCGATTGATGCTCGTCCTTCCATTCCTGCCCAGGATCGATGTCGCCAGTGATTTCGCTATGCGCAACGGCGCCGGCGTCGTCATCCATCACATCGATTGTCATGCGGCAGTGTGTTCGTTTCGAGGATTGATTGAGGACAACGGTGCGAAGATCGAGCGTGGCGGAAGTTGCGGACACCTTCACGGGCGCGACAAACACGCCATCACGCGCGACATGCAGTGGATCCGTCACGAGCAGCTTGACGTGACCATAGATACCGGAACCCGTGTACCACCGCGCCGCCGGCAAGTGCGAATTATCGAGCCGCACCGCGAGTACGTTTCTGCCGGGCTTGAGATGCGGCGTGAGATCGTAACTGAAGCTGATATAGCCATACGGCCGTGTGCCGAGATGATGGCCATTGATCCACACATCGCTGTTGCGCTGGGCGGCGTCGAATTCGATCGACACGCGTTTGCCGCTCCACGATTCGGGCACATCGAGCACACGCCGATACCAACCGATACCACCGGGAAGATACGCGCCGGCGCCGCCGGCGGGATTCGATTCGTTGTACTCGCCTTCGATGCTCCAATCGTGCGGGAGATCGATCGATCGCCATTGCGAATCGTCGAACGCGGGATCTTCCGCGTGCGCCGGGTCGCCGAGCGCGAATCGCCAATCGAAATCGAGCGGCTGAACTTCGCGGGCCTGCGCGAGAAGCGTCGCAGCGAAAATCGTCGTCGCGATCAGAGAAACGAGCAGATTCCTTCCGACCATGATTCGGATAAGGTAGTAAAACGATGTTTGACGAACCAGAAGAAACGCCGAGCGAGAAGTCGCTCAATCCGGAGGACCGGGCGAAGGAGAAGTTCGACGAATTCCGCATGCACGCGGAACTCGCGGCAGTGTTCGAGGCGACGCGAAAGTTTGAGGCACAAATCCTGCCGAAGCTCGATGCCGATCTGGCGCGCGATCTGCAAAAGCGCATCGCGAAACTGGAAAAGTCGCGCGTGAGCGACGGCCCGCTGATCTCGGAAGCCGGCATGAAAGATGCCGCCGAGATCCTTGATTTGCCGAATGCGAAATCGCTTTCAACGAACGACTATCACATCTATCGTCGCCCCGGCGAGGTAATGATCGTGCGCTGGCTCGCGGGGGAAGAGGTCGAATCGTTTTATCAGCGGCTGCAGGCGCATTTCGATGCGGCGCTGAATCAGTTCCGCCAGGAAGAGCGGCAGACGCATGAGTGGAAGCAGGATCCGCAGACGCTGAAATATCTTGACGCGCTCGACAAGATCGACGTCAAGATGAGCGACCGCTATCTGCGCGCGATCATCAAGGAGCACAAGGTATTCGTGCTCTCCACGCAGTCGGCCGACGAGCTCGATATTCTGCATTTGACGGACTACATCATGGGCACGACCGCCAACGAAGTCGTCGGCCCTCAATCCGCGCCGCCGGAAGAGCCCACTGAACAGGATCGCGCGTGGTTCTTCAAACTGTTCGCTCTTCGTGGAATCAAAGGCGACGTCGAGCAGATGTGCTTTTTCACATACCTTCAGAAAACCGACGACGGTGGATGGTGACGTGGTTCACCGCGTGACCGAACGCCGGCGCGCCTGGTCCGTCCCATTTCGAGGGCGCTTTTTTCCGCGGATTTTGCGAATCTCGTCACAATCGTTTCCAAACGCTTATGAATCGGTATCCTGTCTGCCTCGTCTCTCATGTTACTGCCCGTCCCATTTGAGGAGTCCACTTATGATTCAACAAAAAGTACTGCAATGTCTCGCGGCGTGCGTCGCGGGCGTGGGGTTTTCGGCGTCGGTGCTCGCCGCGGAGGCGCTGACCAAGCCGGCGAAGATCACCACCGATGAATCAGGCGTGCTCGTGGTCGATGGGCAAAAGTGTTTTCCGCTGACGCTCACCGTCGTGCCGGGGCCGGATGCCAAGGCGCCGAGCGGTAAGCAGGCGTATGCTGAGTTCGCCGACGCGGGCATCATGTTCATGCGCACCGGCAAGGCGAGTTGGGATCAGGGAACGATCGACGACGAGAAGAAAGTTCAGGAAGCCGCCGCCGCGGGTGGGATGCGCTGTTGCCCGTGGCTCGGTTGGGAGCTGTCGGATTTCAAACCCGGCGATACGAAGAAGGAAGAAGAGCTCAAAAAGATCATCAACATGTTTAAGGATTCGCCGGGCATGGGCCTTTGGAAAGGCGCTGACGAACCCGACTGGGGCAACCTGCAGCACGCCGACAAGGACACGCCCGAAGAGGTGATCAACGTCGCGAAGATCATTCACGAGACGGATCCGGCTCATCCCATCTGGCTCGTGCAGGCGCCGCGAGGATCGGTCGAGCGCATGCAACGATACACCGACGGATGGGACATCGGCGGGATCGATATTTATCCCGTCAGCTATCCGCCAGGGGTTCACACGGAGCTTCCGAACAAGAATCTCAGCATGGTCGGCGACTGGACGCGATGGATGAAGGAAGTCGCGGGCAAGAAGCCGTTCTGGATGACGCTGCAGATCGCATTCAGCGGCGTGGTGAAGCCGGAAAAGACGCTGCGTTTCCCGACGTTTCCCGAGCAGCGCTTCATGGCGTATGAGGCGATCATCAACGGCGCGCGTGGACTGGTTTACTTCGGCGGAGGCCTTCCGCAGACCCTCAACGATCGCGATAAGCAGTACGGATTCAACTGGACTTACTTCGACAAGGTGATGCGCCCGATCTTCGACGAGATCGGCCCGAAGTCGCCGATTCTTCCCGCGCTGCTTGCGCCGGATTCGAACATCAAGTTGACCGTGAAACTTGAAAATCCGCCGAAGCGCGCCGTGCAGACGAAGGCGGAGGAGAAGAACAAGAACGACACCTCTCCGAAGCAATTCGTGCAGGACACCGTCGAAGACAGCGCGGATCAGATCGAGACACTCGTCCGCGAGGTCGGCAACGACGTATATGTCCTGGCGTGTGCGAAAGAAGGCCCGACGATCCGCGTGCGCTTCTCGGGGTTGCCGGGGGATTTCGGAAATGTCACCAACACCAACATGCTCGAGAACAAGGAAGCAAAGGCGAATGCCGTTCATCCCGGAGGAGCGGTGATGTTTGAAGAGCCTCGAACGGTCGAGGTCAAGGACGGCAGCTTCACGGATTGGTTTGGTCCCAATGAAGTGCATGTCTATATGTTCAGCAAGTGAGTGCTCGGGATAGTGGTGGGAATTACGTAAATACGTAATTACGTAAAGGGACTTGCTTTCCCCTTACGTAATTACGTATTTACGTATTTGAGATGCATCGTACGCTGCAAACATCCCTCCGCGGCTTGCGCCGCAACTTGATGCGGTCCGCTCTGACGTGCCTCGGCATCGTGATCGGCATCGCGTCGGTCATCGCGATGGTCGAGATCGGGCAAGGCACTTCGCACCAGATGCAGGAGGGGATTGCCAAGCTCGGCGCGAACGTCCTGCAGGTCGATCCAAGCGATGCGGTGAAGGCCGGTGTCAGCTCCGGGAGCGGCGGGCGCGTGACGCTTACGCCGATGGACGCCGACGCCATTCGCACCGAGTGCGGCGGAGTGAAGTGGGTCGCGCCGGGCATCGACGGCCGCGGACAGCTCGTCTACGGCAACAAGAACTACGCGCCGCATAAAATCCTTGGCACCACGTCGGACTACCTTCGCATCCGCAACTGGGGCGAGCTTGCCGAAGGCGCCGAATTCACCGACGACGACGTGCAGCGCAGCGCGCTCGTCTGCATCATCGGCGAGGTGCCGAAGGAGGCGCTCTTCGGCAAGGAATCGCCGATCGGCAAAGACGTCCGTGTCGGCAGCGTGACGATGCGCGTGGTTGGCCTCCTTCCGAAAAAAGGCGCGAGCGTCACGGGACAGGACCAGGACGACATCGTCATCGCGCCTTGGACGACCGTGAAGTACCGGCTCTCCGGCCAGCGATCGCAGACTCAGGCGCCCGCGGCGGCGGTTCAGACTTCCGTCAACTCGCTCGATGATCTCTATCCGTCCGGGAAGGTTCAGCTTTATCCGACCAAGACGAACGCTCAGATCGCAGACTCGCCGATGAGCGCGCGTTTCGCGGATCTCGACGACATCTACATCACCGCGGCTTCCGCCCAGGACATCGAGCCGCTGAAGAGTCAGATCACGCGGTTGCTTCGCGAGCGTCATCGCACCCCCGATGGTGAAGAAGATGATTTCCGCCTGCGCGACTGGACCGAGATTACGCAAACAGCCGCGTCGACGACCACGCTGATGACGAATCTCCTGCTCAGCGTCGCGCTCATCTCGCTGGTCGTCGGCGGAGTGGGAATCATGAACATCATGCTGGTGAGCGTGACCGAGCGCACGCGCGAGATCGGCCTGCGGATGGCCGTCGGCGCGCGCGGCCGCGACGTGCTTCGCCAGTTCCTCCTCGAATCCGCGATCCTTTGCTTCGCCGGCGGGATCGTCGGCGTGGGACTCGGACGGATCGCCTCGATCGCGATTACCGCGGTGCTCGGGTGGCCGACGCTCCCCAGCATCCCCGCGATCCTCGCCGCCGTGGGCGTCTCCGCGGGCGTCGGAATCGTCTTCGGCTACTACCCCGCATGGAAAGCGTCGCGCCTCGACCCGATCGAAGCTCTTCGCCATGAATAGACCTTCGCTTTCCTCACGGCCGTCACAGAGCGAAGCGCCGAGCGGCATCGCGACGCGCGAGCGAGCGAAGAAGATGCCGCCCGGCGCTAAAGCTCTGGGACGGCCGTGAAGGGATTCAGTACGGCATTACTTCGTCACGAAACTCGACGGTGAACGGTTTGTGCGCTTCGGGCAAATCGACCGTCCCCTTCGCATCGATCTTCAGGTCTGTGCTTCCCATCCATGCGCCCGTTAGCTGCCATCCCTCCGGCAAGCGCACGCGAAGCTTCATCGCCTTTGGACTTCGCTGGGGCGGAGTAATTTCAACCGTGACTTTTCCATGTTGCACACTCGACTTCGCGACGAGCGAGATGGGGCCGAACGCCGTCGGCGCATTCTTCAGCGTGACCGTGTTTCCGTCTTCGAGCCAGTCCCGGGGTGTCGCAAAGAGCAGTCGCAGCGTATCCGGCACGCCGCCGTTGTCCGAATCATGATCCTGCACGAGAAGATTCCGCAGGGTGTCGAGGAAAAAACCATTGCCGGAGGCGTTGGGCGGAAGGTACATCGGACGGCCATTCGGATCGAGCGCGACCAGGCTCGATCCCTCGCCCCCGACGAACGTGTCGCGCGTGAAACCTTGCGCGAGTTTGCCATAAAAACTCACTAGCGCCCGATCGACCTCGTCGCGGTCGAGAAGCGATTGCGTGTAGCGCAGGCTGTACAGATCGTCGAGGCCTTTCTCATTCGCGAACAGGCCCGAATGCTGATCAAACCGGATCATCCCCATGCAAATCCCGCCGCGGGCGTGCAGGAAATCGAGCGCGCCTTGCGTTTGCCCGTCGGTCAGAATTCCGGAGCCAAGCACGTATGGAATCATCAGGCACCAGTACCCGCCCATCTTTGAAGCGGTGAGATTCTCATACGGCTTCTCATCGCCGAAGAGCGCGATCGGAATGAAGAGCGGCTTGGTGTTTGGATCAATCGTTTTCATCAGCGCCGCCTGAATCTTCGCGCGGAAATCTTTGGCTTGTGCGTCGATCTGGTCTGCTTCAGAGGTCTCGCCGATGTCGCGCAGCACGGCCGCGATGTCGCGCAGACCGCGCCAGCAGTTGGCGTTGGAATTCAGCGAATACACCTGCGTATTAATATCGCCGCAGTAATTCTCCTTCGGCAGAAGACCGCTCTCCTTTTCGCGTGAACTCAG
Source organism: Phycisphaerae bacterium (assembly GCA_025924315.1). GTDB lineage: Bacteria > Planctomycetota > Phycisphaerae > Tepidisphaerales > Tepidisphaeraceae > JAICIO01. Next base: position 3,067 of record JAICIO010000119.1, on the reverse strand, counting down.
AATGTGATCGACGCTCGGCCGCCAAAGCTGCCGGCGCGATTTAATGAACTCCGCGTCGCGCGTGATCCAGTAAACATGCGCGAGCATCTGCAACTTGAACGCGGCGTCGTGAAATCCGAGCCCCTTCTGCACGTAATGCAGCAGCGGATCAACCATCTGCTTCGCGTCGTCCGTCAAACCGTAGACGAGCAACGACCGCAGCGCATCGCCGGATTCGGCTTCGTACAACCGCTGGTAAACATTGCCGGCGCTGTAGCTCATTTGATCGCCGGTCGCCATGATCAGGTTCGCGACGATCGTCGCCTTCCATGCGTTGTTCACTCGCTCTTCAGGAACCTCGAGCGTCATGCAATGCGAGAGGATGTCGTTCCAGGTTTTTTCGCACGCGGCGCGCTGGAAGTCGTAAACGGATGGCGCGAACACCTGCTGTAATGCGTTCGCGGAATTGAAAACACAAACGACCCTGGGCGAATCGGCGGCAAGCGTCGCCGACATCGACTTAAAATCGCCCGCCATGATCCAACTCTGCCCCGGCCACAGATGCTCCTGCGCATGAGCGGGATCCGTTGGCTGGAGCACCGCGCGCAGCGGGATGGGCTTAGCGCTGTCAGTGGAGAATTTGACGAAGATCGCGCCCGGATCTGCGAACTCTTTCGTCGTCGGGGCGAAGGCTTCTTCGGTGACCGTCGCGCCATCAACCTGCGCTACGACGCGAACGATCGGCAGATATCCCTGCTCGAGCGACGGCGTGCCATTGATCGGTTCGTTCTTCTCACCGACTGTGAAGGCCAGCCCCAGCGGATAGTCGTACCAGGTCTTGTTCCCCGCGGGCAGATTGATCCCGCTGCCGTTGCTGACGAAGCGGCCTTTCAGCTTCCCGCGCGGGGCGGAAAGAACAATCGGATACTCACGAAAATCGGTGTTCACATACCGCAGCGGCGGAAGGAGTTTCGCGAAGAACTTATAGCTCGGACCGTTGACCTCGCGCATCGCGAGTTCGCCCCAGATGTCCGTTTTGGCTGCGAGCGCCGATTGAACAGACGGCAGTGTCGTCTGGGCCGAGGCGAGAGTTGCGATCAGCACGAATACGAGGATGAAACTTCCACGGGTCGTCATCATTCAATCATTCTGATTGTTTGCACCCACTCTGGCGAGTTTCAACAATCCTCGCGAAGGCACAATATCTTCTTGCTGCGCCCGCGCGGGCAGCTTATCGTCTGCCGCGACCGGCATCACGAAAAGGGGATTTCGCGAACAGCGTCGATCGGCATCTTTGAGGAGCGGAACAATGCGCGGCTGGCAGTTTCTCCTTTGTGCGATTGTTGGGGGATGTCCATTCAGTGTGCTGGGTGACCCGCCGGCTTATGACCACGTCGTGGTCGTGATTGAGGAAAACCATTCGCTCTCGCAGGTGATGGGTTCGCCGAGCGCGCCGTACATCAACAACACGCTCGCGGCGAATGGCTCGTCCCTCACGAACATGTTCGCGATCACGCACCCGAGCCAGCCGAACTATCTGCAGTTTTTCTCGGGCTCATCGCAAGGTGTGACGACCGACAACGTGCCGGCAACTTTTCCATTCGCCGCCGGGACGAGCAATCTCGGCGGGGCTCTGCTCAACGCCGGCAAAACTTTCACCGGCTATTCCGAATCCATGCCCAGCGCGGGCTACAACGGGGCGACGTTCACGACTGCGAGCGGGGATTACGCGCGCAAGCACAATCCATGGGTGAACTGGCAATCGGCCTCGCCATCGGGCTTTCAGCTTCCGATCGCAACCAATCAACCGTTCACCAGTTTTCCGAGCGACTATTCAACGTTGGCGAATGTCAGCGTTGTCGTGCCGAATCTGACCGACGATATGCACGACGGCACCATTGCCCAAGGAGATACGTGGCTGCAGAACAACATCGGTCCATACGCGACGTGGGCGCAGACGCACAACAGTCTGCTCATCGTCACGTGGGATGAGGACGATAGCTCGTCCTCGCGGAATCGCATTCCAACAATTTTGTATGGCGCGAATGTCGTGACGGGCCAGAACAATTCGACATGGACGCTCCAAAACCTGCTGCGAACGGTCGAAGACACGTATGGCACGACGCACTCGGGAACGGCCGCGAATGTGAAGCCGATCGTTGGATCGTTCACCAGTGATTGGATACCGGTCATCCGCAGCTATCAGCAGAATGTGAACGGCTACACATCGGCGCAGGACACCTACATCGACTCGACCTCCGGCCAGACAAATGTCTCGCACGCGACGGCCACGGATATCCTCGTCGATGGCAGCCCGAATCAGCAGGCGCTGATCAAGTTCGACAACATCGTCGGCAATGGAGCGTCGCAGGTGGCGACGGGCACGAAAATCTGGTCGGCCAAGCTGCGTATTTATACGAGCACCGCAACCAATGCGCAGACGCCGAACGATGTTGGGCTGTTGACCCTGCAGCGATCATGGAGCGATGCCGACACCTACGACAGCCTCGTTGGCGGAATCTCCGGATCGGAAGTGGCGTCGGCTCCATCGTTCACGCTCACGCCGAACAAGCAGGGTGTGTACGTCGTGTTCGATGTGACCGACACGGTGCAATCGTGGGTCGACGGAACGGCGAGCAACTATGGGTGGATGCTCAAAGACATCACGGGCACCGATGGGTGGCGTTTCTTATCGTCGGATGCGGCGTCGGCGGCGGATCGTCCTTACCTCGAGATTACCGTACCCGAACCGGGCATTGGTCTCGCGGCAATGTTGGGAATGCGCGTGCTTGCGCGTCGCCCGCGACGTGAATGGGCCGCGTGATTGGCGGCGCCGACGGATCGCGATCAAAACCGATACACGAGACGCGCAAAAGCGTGAGGGCATTTAATCTCAAGTAGGGTCCGCTTCAGCGGACCGGTTATTTGTCGTTTCGCCCGGAAGGAATAACCGGTCCGCTGAAGCGCTGATCTTTCCCCACATCTTTCCAGTTCGCAAGCTGTGGCGATACTGTGGGGTTTTTTCGATTGAGTTGGGAGGCCGGCATGGAGGCTGGCGATTCATTGCTCTGGGCACAGGCTCATTTGG
>JAICIO010000118.1 GCA_025924315.1 Phycisphaerae bacterium | reverse complement strand
CAGTGGGTCGCGCATCCGGGGAACGATCAAACGAAATACACGGTCAAGATGGGTCCGACCAAGAGCCCGATCACGGAAGGCATTAAGGACTTCCCGGTGTCGAGCGAGCAGTATTACATGCACGTCGACCCCGCGATCAAAGTGCTCGCGACCACGCATTTCCCGGTCGCCGACGGTCCGCACGTCGGCAATGGCCCCTTAGAAATGCCGGTCGTCTGGACCAAGGTCTACGGCAAAGGAAAGGTCTTCTACAGCAGCCTCGGCCACACCCCCGCGGTTGTCGAAGCCGAACCGCACCTCACGATCCTGCGCCGCGGATGCAATTGGGCGGCGAAGTGATGCCGGGGGCGATGGTGATTGGTGATTGATGCATGACAAGCACGCGTATTGATAATTGATTAGTGATTAATCTGGCGGCGCCCTGTTAATCAATAATCAATAATCACTACGTCAATCACCAATCACCAATCACCAGACGCACGTCCGATAATATTGTTCAAGTTTTCAAGCATGACGCGCCGATGAACTGATCTGTCAGGGTTCGGATGTACCCGGATAGACCGTTTCACTATCGGAGCGAACATGACAGTCTCACAGAAGCAGTTGCTCGAAACGTTGGCCGGCCACTTCGCCTGGCTTGAATCGGCGCATCCGCGCAAAGCGCATCGCACCGTCGCGCGTCGCGCGAAGAAGTGCGTGCAGCAGAGCCTTCGCAAGATGCGCAAGGCCGCCTGAGCCGAATGATGAATTCGGAATGATGAATGATGAAAGGCGGTGCTTTCGCTTTTCATAATTCATCCTTAATCCTTGATCGTTCGTCTTCGGTCTGCTCCAACTCGTCCGACACCGCCGCCATCAGCGGACGCAGTGTCTTCTCCGAAAAGTCGAACTGAATCCCCGCCGCGGAGAAGAGGTCGGGAATCGAACGCGTGCCACCCAATTTCAAAGCCGCCCGATAGTTCGACAGCGCCGCCCGCGGATCTTCCTTCGATTTCATCCACAGTTGCAGCGCCCCGAGCTGCGCGATGCCGTACTCAATGTAATAAAACGGCACGTGATACAGATGCAACTGCCGCTGCCAATACGCCCGTCGAACGTCTTCGTATCCGCTCCAGTCCACTTTGCTGCCAAACTGCCGATCCAAATCGAGCCATTGCTGCGTGCGCTGGTCGCGCGTGTGGCGAGGATGTGTATAGAGCCAACCCTGAAACTGATCGATGGCCGCGATCCACGGAAGGATCCTGATGATCCCTTCGAGATGCTTCCGTTTCGCCCGCGCGGCGTCGGCGGGGGAGTAGAAGACGTCCAGATGCTCTTCGGCGAAGAGCTCCATCGCCATGCTCGCGACTTCGCAGAATTCCTCTGTCGGCTGGCGAAGGAACACATTCGCCTCCGTGACATGCATCGAATGAAACGCGTGTCCGCCTTCGTGCAAAAGCGTTTCGACGTCGCGATGTAAACCAGCGGCGTTCATGAAAATAAACGGCTGGCGCACTTCATCGAGATTCGCCTGATATCCGCCGGGCCTTTTTCCTTTGCGGCTGTCCAGATCGAGGTTGTGGTTCGTGCGGAGCGATTCGAATTGCGCACCGAGCTGTGGCGAAAGCCGAGCGAAGATCTGCTTCGTTCGCGTGATGAAGTCGTCCGTGTTTGCAGCGTCGAAGGGCTTCAGCGCCGGGCGATTCTTCGGATCGACGGACAGATCCCACGGGCGCAGCCTATCGAGACCAAGATCCTTCGCTCGCTTCCGATCCAGCTCGTCCACCAGCGGCACGACGTGCCGAGCCACGGACTCAGCGAATCGCGCACAGTCCTCCGGCGTGTAATCGAACCGCTTCTTGTCAATCCACTTGTACGCGCGGAAATCAGCGAACCCCGCGTTCGTCGCGATCTTCTGACGAAGAGAAAGCAGTGAATCGAAAATCGAATCGAGCGCCTCGCGATCTTGCAGCCGCCGCTGGTTCGTCAGCTGCCATGATTCCTGTCGCGTCGCGCGATCCGGCTCCTCGAGAAACTTCGCCATCTGCTGCGGCGTGTAATCCTTTCCGCGGAAGTGGATGATCATCGCGCCGTTCAGCTTGTCGAATTCGTTGACGAGCTTCGTCTCCTCCGTCTGGAGCGGAATGTTCTCCTCGCGGAAGATGTCCACCTCCGCCTGCCAGATGCGATCGAGGATGCGAAACTTCTTGTCCGTCAGCTGCGATCGAAACGGAGACGCGAGGTACTTCTTGAACATCTCAAACGTCAGCGGCCGGCTCTTCGGCTCGATCTCTTCGACAAATTGAAAGAATCGGCGCTCCAGCTCCTTGTTATCGACGTGGCAGCTCAATTCAATTTCCCGCCGCATGCGGTATTCGAACATGACGCACATCAGCTCCGAGAAATCCGCGAGCCATTTCTCGAGCGCCTGAACCGAATCAATCTCGCGATCGAGCAGTGCGCGATGCAGTGGCTCGAGCTGCGCCCAATCCGATGCATCGAGCTGCTGCGGGACGAAGTTTCGTTTCGGCGACGTTGCGATGGTCATGTGTTCCTCTAAAGTGTCGCATTGTAGGGTCCGCTTCAGCGGACCGGTTACTTTCTTTTGAGCGAGAAGAATAACCGCTCCGCTGAAGCGGACCCTACGAGAAATGCAGATATATGAGAGTGATTGACGAACAACCCGCCATCGAACTGCGCGAGGTCGGCGTGAAGCGCGGCGAGCGGTGGATCGCGGACGACATCAGTTGGCGCGTTCCCGCGGGTACCTGCGCCGCGATTCTCGGCCCGAACGGCAGCGGAAAGAGCACGCTCGCGCGCGTGATTACGGGCTACATCTGGCCGACGCGCGGCGAGGTGTTCGTCGCGGGCGAACATTTTGGCGAAGTGGATCTCAACCAGCTTCGGCGATCGATCCGCCTCGTGCAGGCGGCGGGGCCGTATGACGTCGATCCAGAATTGACCGCGCAGGAAGTCGTTCTTACGGGTCTTTTCGGCACCATCGGGTTGTTTGATGAAGTGACCGACGCGGATCGAGCGCACGCGGACGAATTGCTCGCACAAGTCGGCCTCACAAAACTTCGCGGGGCGCGATATTCGACCTTCAGCAACGGCGAGCGCGTGCGCAGCCTCATCGCGCGGTCGCTCATCGTGAAGCCGAAAATTCTTTTGCTCGACGAGCCGACGGCGGGGCTTGATCTCCTCGCGCGAGAACAAGTGCTCGCGACGATTCAGTCGCTGTTCGAAAAGGGCGGATCGAACGTGACGGTTCTGCTCATCACGCATCACGTGGATGAACTTCCGCCCGCGACATCGCAGGTGCTTCTGCTGAGCGAGGGGAAGGTCGCGGCGAGCGGCCGTCCCGAGGCCGTGCTGCGGCCGGAAGTTCTCTCTCCTGTCTATAATTGCCAACTTCACGTCGACCGACACGGGGACCGGTATTACGTTCGCGTCGATCCAACGGCATGGTCCGGCCTGATTGAATGAATGGAACCATAGAGCAGACGCGAAATTGCAAGCAGGCATCGAGGATCGCTTGCGATTTCGCGTCTGTTTTGACTTAATCCGACACGTCCGATAATCAATTTATTGCTGGGCATTTGGCCAAACGCGGGGTATGTTTCGATCACGTCAGGGTCTCACTCACGTCCAGGAGAACCACATGCCCAAGCCCATCGAAGCCACCCGCGCGAAGGCCGCCGACAAAGCGAATGCGATCGATTCGGAACGAACGCTGGGGCTCGAATTCATTCGCGCGACCGAGGCCGCGGCGCTGAGCGCTTACAAGTGGATGGGCAAGGGCGACAAGGAATCCGCCGACTACGCCGCGTGCGATGCAATCCGCGGACTCTTCGACACCGTCGACATTTTCGGCATGGTCACGATCGGCGAAGGGATCAAGGACGAGGCGCCCGGCATCTTCAAAGGCGAGCGCCTCGGCACCGGCAATAATGCCGTTAAAATGGCAATTGCATTAGATCCAATCGACGGCACTACGATTGTGAGCAAAGGGTTGCCCGGCGCAATCAGCGTGATGGCGGCCGCGACCTGCGAAAAGCCGGACGACGATCCGATGCAGCTGCTCGCCGACATCCCCAGCTTCTATATGAGCAAGATCGCGTTCGGCCCGCGTGTGAAAGAGGGGCCCGGTCGCGTGCGCCTGGAAAACACCGTTCAGGACAACCTCGAGATCGTCGCGCTAAAGCTCGGCAAGCGCGTGCAGGATCTGACGATCGTGATCCTCGATCGCCCGCGGCACGAGCGATTGATTCACGACGTGCGTCGCACCGGCGCCGCGATTCGCATGATCAGCGACGGCGACATCGCCGCCGCGATCGCGCCGGCGCTCCCCGGCAGCGGCGTCGATCTCTACATGGGCACGGGCGGATCACCGGAAGCCGTCCTCGCGGCCGCCGGCATCAAATGCCTCGGCGGAGAAATCCTCGCCCAGATGTGGCCGCGTGACGAAGACGAACGCAAAGCGCTGAAGACTTCCGGTGTAACTGATGCCGATCTCGCGAAGATCTATACGTGCGATGATCTCGCCAAAGGCAACCGCATCCTCTTCGCCGCGACCGGAATCAGCGATAGCGCGCTGCTCAAAGGCATCCGCTACGAAAACACGAGCGCCGTCACCGAAAGCATCCTGATGCGGTCGAAGTTCCAGACGGTGCGTTACATCAAAACGGTCCACAACCTCGATCAAAAGCAAATCCGTCTGCGAAGTGATGCGCAGGATCACGCGCTTTAGGTTTCCTTGCGGGTCGGTTCGGGTGGCCGGAAGGACATCCGCACCGTCACGAGCATCACCGCGATCAGCACGAGCGTGAACAGGTTCATCGTCCACACCGGAATGCGTTGCCTGGCGTCGGGAAGGCTCAGGCCACTCGTCGCACACAACCACCGATAGAAACGCCAGTTCACCATCACGAGCGTGAACAGACCGATGCCGAGCAGGTGAAATGTCGCGAACCGTTGAAGCGCAAGCGACGCTCGGCCTGGAACGAACCATCGACATGCGCCGACCGCGATGGCCGCGGCGATTGCGACAATCACCACGCCAACCGCATCGTGTGCCTGGATCGCAAAACCGAGCATCCATCCGAGTGCGCCAACGCTCGCGCCCGCGAAGGCGAGCCAGCGTCCTTTGTCGCTGACCCGCGCTGTTGTCACCGGTTCAGGCAAACCCAGTTCGAGTCGAAGTCGGCGCAGTCGACGGTTCGACACCCTGACGAATGCGATGAGCAGTGCGGTATAGGCGACCCAGAATCCGGATATGAGCAGGCCGTAGGTCTGTCCGCTCCAACGGTAGCGCTGCTGTGCGAAGGTGAGACCGAACAGCATCGCCATCGCGGCGATGACGTACACCCACACCGCGATCGCCATGCGGACAACGAACTGTCGTTCTCGTGGATGCTTCGTCGCGCGAATCGAGTTCCAAGTGCCGAACGCGCCGCCGGCGATTCCGAAGATCGGGCCGAACCACATCGCCAGCAGCGCGATCAGTCCGGCTCCCTTTGCGGTCGCGGCGGTGCCGGTGGCGGCCGAACCGACCGCAATCGCTTTCGCCGTGCCCGGAACGATCGCCGGAAGCGCGGCGATGACCGCCAATGCAAATGCCGGCGCCGGCGCGCTACGCACGAGGTTCCGCTCGAGCATCGCCGCGACTTGTTCGCGCAGCATCTCCCGCCCGCGCGTCAGCCGCTGGCGCACGTTCGCTTCGGTCGTTTCCATCGCGAGCGCCACGTCCGAGACGCTCTTGCCTTGCCGATAATAAAGCACAAGCGTTTCGCGGTAGGGCTGCGCGATTTCGCGCAAGGTATTCCAGAGCAGCTCGCGCTCTTCATTATTAAGCAGCTGCTGCGGCGGTGACGGCATCGACTCATCTTGCCGATCGTGGAGCGCTTGCGTGAGCTTTCCGCTTCGCCGCGCGTCGCTGCGAGATTGGTCGAGGAGTCGATGCCGGGCAACCTGGCAGAGCCATGCGGGCAACTTGGAAGGTTCGCGCAGGCCGGAAAGACTCTTCCACGCCGAGACAAACGTGTCCTGAGCAATCTCTTCGCTGCGCTGAAGATCACCGCACGCCGCGTAGATCAGGCCGGTGATCATCGCCTGATATCGGCGCACAATTCTGCCAAACGCCTCGCGGTCGCCTTGCCGGCTGGCGAGGACGAGGTCCGCGTCGGTCGGTTGAGCAAGCGATTGCGGTAAAGTCCCTGTCATTGTGGCCTTTCGTCATGTTACCGCAATACAGGCGTCGGCCGGCGGAGGGGTGTGACAAGAAGTGTAAAAAGACGTATCGCGAAGGCGCGAAAAAGACGCGAAATCGCAAGCGAATCCGGTTGCCGAAAGGCGCTCGGAACCGCTTGCGATTTCGCGTCTGTTTGCCGTGCGATCAGAACGTGTCGATCTGCGCCGCCAGGTTACGGAAGGTCGTGGTTTTGTTGTCGAACGTGAGCTTTACGGTTCCCGTCGGGCCGTTACGTTGTTTGGCGATGATCACTTCCGCGATGTTGTCGGGCATGAAGTCGGGTTCGCTCATGCGGTAATAGTCTTCGCGGTGCAGGAGCATGATCACGTCCGCGTCCTGCTCGATCGAGCCGGATTCGCGGAGGTCGCTCATCCGCGGGCGGTGACCGTCGCGGCCTTCGCTGGCGCGGTTGAGCTGCGACAAGGCGACCACCGGGATATTCAGCTCGCGCGCGACCGCTTTAATTCCGCGGCTGATTTCGCTGATCTGCTGCTGTCGGCTTTCGACGCCGGGATTATCCATCAGCTGCATGTAGTCGATCATGATCAGCTTAATGTCGTGCTGAAGCTTCAATCGGCGCGCTTTAGCGCGAAGCTCGAGAATCGTCAGCCCCGGCGAATCATCCACCCAAATCGCGGCCTTCGATAATTCATTCACCGTCGCCGCGAGGTGATGGAACTCCTCTCGCTGCAGCAATCCTTTTCGAACCTTCTGCGCATCGATCCCCGCCCGACTGCAGAGTAATCGTTGCGCAAGCTGCTGCTTGCTCATTTCCAATGAGAACACCGCACAAGGCAACCGATGATTCGCCGAGACGGCCTCGACAATGTTCATCGCGAAGGCGGTGTTGTGCGTGACGACGAAGTCGTCGGTGATGTAAAGGTGCGACGGATGGCTGACGGCGATGCATTGCGTCTCGGTGACGCGCGTTGGGGTGATGGCCGCGATGTTCAAACGGCGTTGCCTGTTTCGTGGCGACACGCGCGACTGTTTTTCACCAATAAGGCCCAGCGAATGTGCCTCGCGAATCTGAAGGTTGCAGACATACGCGGTTTGTCCTTCACACTTTTCGCCTCGATACGAATACGTCGGCTGCTTTGGATAGAACGAGCCGCTTCCGCCGAGCGATCGTGCAAGCTCGACGATGTCTTTAGCAAGTTGCGGGCTGGAAGTGCAAATGCGGAACGCGCCAAACTTCTCAACCCATCCGTCGGTGTCGAGCAATCCGGCAAGCAATTGACGGCGGTCTTCCTTCGAAGCGTTGAGATAGCACGCCGGGATGAACTTCAACTCCGCCGGGCAATTCCACAGTCCCAGCTCGCGCAGCCTTGCCGTGATTGGATTTGCGACGACGCCTTGCGTCCCTTTTTGCTGCGCACCGAGCTTCTGCACAATGCGATAGTCGTATTGCCCCGCGTGAACGACGGTCATCTCCTCGCCGATCGTCGCTCCGATGCGTTCGAGGATCTCTACATTGGCGGTGCTGAAGCGCAGCGACGAACCGCCCAAGCTCCCGTCTCCAAGTAATGCGCCCAGCAGACATGGATCGATTGACAATTCGCCCGAGACGCCGAACTCGCCGCTAAATGTCTCGACCCAGAGCCGATTTTGATACCGCTTGCGCGTCAGCAGTTGCATGACCTTCGCCGTTGAAAGCACGCGCGGTTCCGACCAATGGCGATAGTGAACGCGCCACAGGTGTTCAGCGCAGCACTCAGTCGCGCGGTCGTCGGCAAAGGTGATTCGGTAAACCTGCCGCTCACCCTGCGGAAAGATTCCAACGACATGCGAGCGCTCACCATCGACTGAGGCAAGCTGATCCCCAAGCCGCAAATCGCCCATGCGCTTGAATCCGGCCGTCGTGAGCACCTTCGCGTCGAGCGGCTGCGCTTTCCCCATCGACGGTCTCGCCGCGACGATGATCATTTCGCCGTTTTGCAGGCCGTTCAGCATGTCGTCGATTTCGTGGAAATCGGTTTCGAGTCCTCGGCGGCCGCGCTCTTCGAGCATTTCGTAGACTTCGTGCAGCACGTTTTCGAGCGGCACCACCGACGAGCCGATTTTCTTCTGCGCGATCTCGAAGATTTTCTTCTCCGCCTTGTCGAGAACGAGTTCCGCCTTTTCGTGGGGTGCATAGGCATCGCGCAGCACGTCGTTGCTCGCGGCGATGAGCTGGCGCAGCAGAAACTTTTCGCGGACGATTGAGGCGTAATGCGCGCCGTGCGCGGAAGAGGGCACGGAACTGAGCAGCGTCGCCATGTAATCATTGCCGCCGACTTCTTCCCACAGCTGCCGCTTGATCATTTCCTCGCGCACGATGACTGCGTCGATCGCTTTGTTCTGCTCATAGAGCTTCACCAGGATGTCGAAATAGATCTGGTGATCGGTTTGGTAAAACGCCTCACGGTCGACGATCTGCACGACCTGGCCGATCATTTCCTTGTCGAGCATGAGCGACGCGATCAGGCAGCGCTCCGCCTCGATGGAATGCGGGGGAAGTCGATCAAACTGGCTGGAAAGAGCGTCGGCGATTTGACTCATGGCACCGTCCCTGGCACTGCGCCCATTCGACAAGACTTGGTTAACAGTAACCGAACAAAGTATCGGCGTTCAAGCGCAAAACACGTGAGGCGGGATCATAGTGAGACATCGTCCAGAAATGTGCGCGAGCAGAAAGAGCGGCCAGCTTCTTCACCACTCGTCCACAATCTTCTGTCGAGAGGTGCCTTTGGGCCAACACGCTCAGTGGCACAGACACGAATGTCTGTGCCACCATTAGTTACCCATTAGCTGTGCAATCTCCGACGGTACTAACTCGGCAGGAATCCGGGCTCATCAGTCGTTGGTGTCCATCCGCCGAAGCCCATATAGAGGTACTTCTGATTCACATCCTTCGGCGCGGAATGGCCCTGCGCCGCGACTTTCTTACCGAAGGCGGCGAAAACTGGCGCACGGGCTGCGGGGGTGTCGGGCAACACGGCGACCATCCCTTCTGGCGCATCACCTGTGCGAACGCTGCGGCGGATATTGATGAAGTACACGCCCGTCGCGCCGGCCTTGAACAGATCCTCGGTAAAGTTCCGCGCTTCCAGCCATCCGAGGTCGCCGTAATAGCGGCCTTTCTCTTGCTTCGTGCCGAGGAAGTCCCTGGCAGGCCACCACGATGCTTGCGAGCTGTCGCGCCACTCGATCGCCTGTTGCACGTGCTCGTCGATGCGCTTGGCTTCTTTTCCCTCGGGCGTGTCATTGTAACGCTTCGCCTTCCACGGCTGGGCCCACAGCAGATACCCGCCGCCGACGATCACCAGCAAGACGATCAAGCCCTTCTTCATCGTAAGCCCCTTGCTTGGAATGAAAGCGAATAATATCGCGAGCCGTGCGGCGGTTACACCGCTTTGCGCGCTCGCGGTTTAGACGACGTTTTGCTTCGCGATGGCGCGCTTTGCGATTGCGCGCTTTCGAGCAGCTCTTTCGCCTGCGCGCGCGTTGTTGCAGTTATACGGTGTCCGCCGATCATTTCGGACAATTCTTCAAGCTGCTCGTCGCCGGAGATTGCTCGAACCGTTGTGCGGGTCTGGTTTCCGTCGGATTCTTTTCGCACGGTGAGGTGGCGGTCTGCATAGCTGGCAATCTGCGGGAGATGCGTGATGCACAGCACCTGGTGATGCTTCGCGAGATTGCGCAGCTTTCCGCCAATAACCGAGCCGAGTCGCCCGCCGACATTTGCATCGATTTCGTCGAACACCAGCACACTCACGCGGTCGCCTTGCGCGAGAATGCCTTTGAGCGCGAGCATGATGCGGCTCAATTCGCCGCCCGACGCGATTTTCCGCAGCGGCTGCGGTGTTTGCCCCGGATTTGTCTGCACGATGAACTCGACCTGATCAAAGCCTGAAGCGAGCACGTGATTCGTTTCGCCTTCCGGACCGGTCGGGGAGATCGCCACACTGAACGTCGCCTTCTCCATCCCAAGTTCCGCCAGCTGCGATTCGATCATCGGCGCAAGTTTCTTCGCCGCAGCGCGACGGGCTTTGCTCAACTCGCCGCCGATTTGAATCAGCTCGCGCTTCAGCGGCTCGAGGTCGGCTTGCAGTGAACCGAGATCGTCCGTCGCGCGTTCCAGCTCCGCGATCTTCTGGCCGATTTCGGCGCGATACGCGAGCGTCGCCGATACAGGATCGCCGTACTTGTTTACGAGGCGGTTGATCGTGTTGAGCCGATCGACTACCTCCGCCAGCTCGCTCGGATCGAGATCGAGCTTGTCGAGATAGCGGCCCATGTCGAACGCGGCGTCTTCGAGTTGCAACGTCGAATCGCGAACGCTGATCGCGATCGCCTTGAGGTTCTGATCGAGCTCGCTCAGCTCCGACAGAACCGCCGCCATCATCTTCAGGCGCTCGAGGATCGAGCCATCCGTTTCGTAAAGCGCCGCGTGCGTCGCGCCCACATCCTTCTTCAGCTTCTCGAGATTCTCCAGCACGGATGCGCGCGCCCGCAGCTCTTCAAACTCCGCTTCGTCCAGCTCGGCCGCATCGATCTCGTTCGCCTGAAACCGATACAGCTCGAGCTGCTGTTCGCGCAGCGCGCGATCGGTCGAAAGCTCGCTCAGCCGCCGTTGGGTTTCCTGCAGCTTTGTGTAGACCTCGCTAAACTTCTGTCGAAGTGGCCAGAGCTCCGCGAATTGATCGAGCACATCGATTTGGTTCGCCGGCTTCAGCAGATACTGGTGATCGTGCTGGCCGTGCACATCGACCAGCGCTTCCGACACTTGCTTCAGCATGTTGAGCGTGATCGGATTGCCATTGAGGCTGACGCTCGTTCTCCCGCTGGCGTGCAGGCGCCGCGTGATGAGCAGTTCGCCGCCGTCGTGTGAAACGGAAATGTCCGTGGCGGCTTCAATCTCGCGCAGAAGCTCTTTGCTTGTGATCTCGAAGAGTCCGCTGACGCGTCCTTCATCGGCGCCGGGCCGCAGCATCTCCGCGGCGCTGCGCAGTCCAAGCAGCAACTCGATCGCGCCGATCACCAGACTCTTGCCCGCGCCGGTTGTCCCGGTAAAGCAATTCAACCCGCGACGAAATTCAATTCGCGCGTCGGAAATAACCGCGAGGTTGGAGATGTGCAGTTCGCGAAGCATCCGTGCAGGTTGGCTTGTTGCTCGTTGTTCGTTGCTCGTTGGATTGAATACGTTTCCAACAAGCGACCCGCAGCGAGCCATGAGCAAGTCAGTTCACCTTCGACCCCGGTTGGACCATCTCTGAAATCGTGACGGTGACGACCCGTTTCGTTTCCGTGTCTGTCGCCGCGATGAGCATCCCCTGGCTCATTTCGCCGCGCATCATGCGCGGCGCCAGGTTGGCGACGACGACGATCTGTTTACCAATGAGTTGCTCTGGCGGGACGTGCTGGCGAAGGCCGGCACAGATCTGGCGCTTCTCAGTTCCCAGATCGATCTGCAGCACGAGCAGTTTGTCGGCGTTGGGGTGGGGCTTGCAATCGAGCACGGTGGCGACGCGCAAATCCAGCTTGGCAAAATCGTCATAGTTGATCGTAGTTTGCGCAATTTCCATAAGTTACCTCTAACTAATGCCGCTAGAGTAAACCACAAATTCGGTACTGCAAGTTCCCGTTCAACGCGACAATCTTGCCGGGCTGAACAATTTCGTCGCACGCGGCTGCGACAGAGGCAATTTTAGGCTCGAACCGGCGCGAAAACACTACTGGCCTTGCCTTTGCTCATCATACCTGCGAACGCTCGCCACGAACAAAGGAGAATCACATGCGACAGCGTTTGATGATTGCGTTATTCGGCGTGTCCCTCTTCGCGGCCCCCATGCTCATCGGCTGCGATCGAGAAGTCGCGCACGAAGAGACAACCAAGACCAAGTCCGACGGGACCCAGGTGCACAATGAGACGGACGTGAAGCAGAAACCCGACGGCACCATCGTGAAGACACAGGAAAAGAGCACGAACAATCCGTAACGTTCGATTTCGTTTCTACAGTGGAGACCGCCGCGGCCCGAACTCAATTCGCGCCGCGGCGGTTTCTTTTTCGGAAGGGAAAATGCGGATCGCGAAGACGCGAAGGTGCGCAAAGATTCGCGAAGAGGAGATGCCCTTCGCATGAGAGGCTTTCGGCTCTGACATTCGTTCTTCGCGATCCTTGGCGTGCCTTCGTGTCTTCGCGATAGATCTTAACGGGGAGCCAGCCTTCTCTACAATTCGTCCGTCACCAGACTCGCGAGTTCACTTCGCTCGCTCTTTCCCAGCGTGATGTGGCCGACGATCGCTTTGCCCTTTAAGCGCTCGACGAGATAACTCAGCCCGTTGCTGCTGCTGTCGAGGTAGGGGTTGTCGATCTGCGTCGCGTCGCCGGTTAAGACCAGTTTGGTGCCTTCACCGACGCGGCTGGCGATGGTTTTCACTTCGTGCGGTGTGAGGTTCTGCGACTCGTCGACGATCATGAACTGGTGCGGGATGCTTCGCCCGCGGATGTAGGTGAGCGGCTCGAGGATGATCTGTCCGCTTTCGATGAGTTGGTGAATGCGCTGCTCTACGCTCGTGAGCGTCGCGTGTGAGGGATGATTCGCGTCGCCGGAGGTGCGGTTCGACAGGAGGTAGGCCATGTTGTCGAAAATCGGCTGCATCCATGCGTTCAGTTTCTGATCTTTGTCGCCCGGCAGGTAGCCGATGTCGCGGCCGAGGGGCATGATGGGGCGGGCGCACAGCAGCTTCGTGTAGATGTTCTCGTTGAGCACCTTCGCCATGCCCGCCGCGACCGCGAGGAGCGTCTTTCCCGTCCCGGCGGAGCCGATCAGTGAGACCAGCTTCACCGAATCGTCCAGCAGCAGATCGAGCGCCATCGTCTGCTGGAGATTTCGCGGCATCACGCCGAACACCGGTCCGCGGCGGGGACGCACCGGCACGATCGCATCGACGTCGTTGCGATATCGCCCCAGCGCCGAGTGCGAATCATTGCCCTGTTCTTTCAGCAACACAAACTCGTTCGCGAAGAAGGGTTCTTCCGGCGTGATCTTCACCTGTTTTTCGCTGAAGAGCTTTTGAATCAGGTCGCCCGTGACGATCAGTTCCCGCCAGCCCGTGTAGAGTTTTTCGAAATCGACCTTCTGCGCTTCGAAATCTTCCGTCGTCAGCCCCAGCGCATCACTCTTGATCCGCGCGTTGATGTCCTTCGAGATGAAGACGACGCGCTTGCCTTCCTGCTGCAGCGAATACGCGCAGCAGATGATGCGATTGTCGGTCGTGTTCACATTCAAGCCTGGGCAGAGCTTTTGGTCCTCTTCCAGGATCACGCGAAGCGATCCGCCGGTCTGTACGATCGCCACGCCCTCCGCGAGGTTTCCGCCCATGCGCAGCTGGTCGAGATGGCGAATCGCGGTGCGCGCGTTTCGACCGAGGTCATCGGTCGCTCCTTTGAAGCGATCGAGCTCTTCGACCACGTCGAACGGAATGACCACCTCGTTGTCCTTGAACATGAACAGCGCGTTTGGGTTATGCAGCAGGACGTTCGTGTCGAGGACGAAGTGTTTGATGTGGCCGTTTTCACTCATTGCGTTTTGCTTGTGGCTTGTTGCTTGTTGTGAGTTGCTGCCATCATCGTTGGCGGCTATACAACGTGCAACGAGCAACACGCAACATGCCTTTATATCCACTGAAATTCAAGCCACGATTTGTGGAGAAGATTTGGGGCGGGCGGAAGATCGAGAGCGTGTTAGGAAAAAAACTTCCGCCGGGCCAGATGATCGGCGAGAGCTGGGAACTGTACGACTTCCCGCCCGGCGTGGTCGAAGGCACCCGCGGCTGGGTGAGCGCCGAAGTCGCCGACGGTCCGCTCGCGGGGAAAACGCTGCATCAGCTTGTCGAACAGTTCGGTCAAGATCTCTACGGCGATGTCTCACTTGTCGGCGAGCATGGACAATTTCCGATCCTCATCAAATTCCTCGATGCCCGTGAAGACCTGTCGATCCAGGTGCATCCGGATGAAGAATATTGCAAGGGGAACGCCGGCGCACACCTCAAGAGCGAAGCGTGGTACGTCGTTCAAGCCGATGAAGGCTCACGTATTTTGAAAGGTGTTGTTCCCGGAACGACCCGCGAAAGTCTGAAGCAGGCGATCGAAGAGGGGACCGTCGAGCAGCGGGTGAAGTCCGTTTCCGTGAAACCGGGCCAATGCCACTATCTGCCCAGCGGAACTCTTCACGCCCTCGGCGCCGGAATCCTCGCAGCTGAGGTTCAAACCCCCAGCGATACGACTTTTCGCGTCTACGACTTCAACCGCGTTGACGTGACGACAGGCAAGACCCGAAAGCTTCACGTCGATCAAGCCCTGCAATGCATCGATTTCAGCGGACACGAACCCAAACAACCGCGCTCGCACGTCGCCAGTTTCTTCACGACAGTGTCGAGTCTCGTGAGCTCGCCCTACTTCAAGATCGAAAAAGTGCGGATGACGGAAGGAGTGGAAGAGCCAGTTCCGTACGATCAACCCGTCGTGTGGATGATGCTGGAAGGCAGCGGACAGGTGAAGGTTTCCGACGTACCCGAACCGGCGACCTTCACCCGCGGCGATACAGTGCTTCTCCCGGCGAAGATGAAAAATCCTGTCATCAAAACCACCGCGGATTGTCAGTGGTTGGAAGTGACGTTTCCGATTCATTAAGGTGGCGCACTTGAGCTTTCGTGGGAGGGTGCGGTCTTTTCCACTGAGGCTAATGCTCCGCTCCGCTTTGATTGCGCTGATGCTGCTCGCCACTCCGCGCGTTCACGCGGATGAAAATGACGATCTCATCGACTTTGTCTTCAGCCGGAACGAAGCGGCGATGCAGAAGATCAAGACTCTCAGCTACACGTCCGAAACCAAGGTCGATGAGCAGCACGTTGGGGAACGACCGTATCGCGATACGATTACAAAGCGATACATCCGCGACGGTCAACAAGAGCGTTTGTTCCAGATCCGCAAGGTGATGCCCCAAACGATGGACGGAAAACCGCTCCCGCCGGAGAAAGTTGATGATCGGACGATCGTCAGTGACAGCTTCGTCGCTCACTTCCAGCGTGTGATCGACCCACCAGGCCCGTTCGGCTCAGTCGCGACATGGTTCGGCCATCATTCGATCGACGAGATGTCGAAGGCCTCAAAAGACGATGTTGCATGGTACATCGAGGAGGACGAGGTGATGCAGGCATTTGGCGCCGCGCATCCCGGCGAAACGTTCCGCAGTTTTTACAAGGATCAATCAAAGTTCGGCCGCTTCGAGATGAAGAAGGTCGCACTGCCCGACAACAAACGGATCTATCAATTGAATCGTTACTTCGCTTCGTCCAAAGGCCCGGAGTATTTGCAAGGACGATGGGAGTTCGATCCGGATTGCGACTATCTCCTGATACACTTCATCGCTTTTGCTGAAAAGGGAGGGGTCGTTTGGGAAGACCGGCTGGCGCCCAAAGCAATTGGACCGGAACACGTTTTTATCGCAGCGACAAGTTCACGAACGATCGACGAGAACCAACTCAAGCATCACCACACCACAATCTTGAGTGACGTGAAGGTTAATCAGGAGATCGATGATTCAGTCTTCGGCTTTGATCAACTCGAGGTGCCTGAAGGAACGAGCGTCGTGCGGCGAGACGCGGACGGACACGAAGTGAATTGTGTTTATCACAACGGCGCCATCGTGCCGCGCCGATTGGTACCGTTCGTTCCTCCACCCGCGACAACACAACCGCACTAATGGCTTGAGTGACGTTTTCCACCGGGCGGTAAACTGCAGCGATGGAATATGTGATTCTCATCCTCGGTGGAGTCATGTGCCTTGCTCTCGTATTCGGCATCATTGGATTGATCTCCAAGCGACGTCGAATCGAGAACAGCCAGGAGTGCTGGCAATGTGGATTCGATTTGAGCGGTTGCGCTGCCCGAATCGACTTTCGCGGCGACCGCCGTTGTCCAAAATGCGGCGAGCTCATCGAGCCGACATGCCGGGGAAGATCGAATAACCATGTGGCACAGCCGCCCTCGGCTGTGCTCCGCACCGCGCACAGCCGAGGGCGGCTGTGCCACATGCATGTACCCAAAACACGTCGAAGTGGTAATAATCCAGTCGTGAAAGAACGCATTCAAAAGATACTCGCCAATTCCGGAGTCGCGTCGCGGCGCAATGTCGAAGAGATGATTCGCCAGGGGCGCGTCGCGGTGAATGGGAAGATCATGACGGAGTTGCCGATTCTGATCGATCCGGCGCGCGATCGCGTCACGGTAGACGAGGAGCCGCTGAAGCTCGAGCGGGAGTAT
>JAICIO010000117.1 GCA_025924315.1 Phycisphaerae bacterium | reverse complement strand
GAATAACCGGTCCGCTGAAGCGGACCCTACCAAGATGGTTATTCAACGACTCCAATCGACACGTGCTTCGTTTCCAGAAACGACTCAAGTCCTTCGCTGCCGAGTTCGCGGCCCCAGCCGCTTTGTTTCATTCCGCCAAACGGGGCGTTGCTCGTTGAAGGCACGCCGTCGTTGATCCCGATCGTTCCCGCCTCGAGCTTCTCCGCGACGCGGAACATCCGGTCGAGGTTCGTGGTGAACGCGTACGCCGAAAGCCCGAACGGCGAGTTGTTCGCCTTCTTGATCGCTTCATCTTCCGTCCTGAACTTCACGATCGGCGCGACGGGCGCGAACGTCTCCTCGATCATGCAGCACGCATCGTCCGGCACCTCGCCGAGCACCGTCGGCTCGAGGAAGAAACCTTTGTTGCCTTGTCGTTTTCCACCCGCCAGGACTTTCGCCCCGCGCTTCTTCGCGTCTTTGATCTGATCGAGCGCGAACTGCAAACCCTTCTCATTCACCACTGGGCCGACGTCCTGCTCGTCTTCGAGGCCGTTGCCGGTCTTGAGCGCCTTGGTCTTCTCAACGAACGCCGCGACGAAGCGGTCGTAGATGCCGGCTTGGACGTAAATGCGATTGGCGGCGATGCAGGATTGGCCCGTGTTGCGGAACTTCGCATCGAGAACGCCGCGCACGGCGCGGTCGAGATCCGCATCATCGAAAACGATGACGGGCGCGTGTCCACCCAACTCAAGCGAGAGTTTCTTCACATCATGCGCGGCGCCCTGGATGAGCTTCTTGCCGACTTCAGTGGATCCAGTGAACGTGATCTTCTTGCAGATGGGATTCTTCAGCAGCTCGTCGCCGATCATCGACGCCGAGCCGTTGATCAGCTGAAACACGCCCTTCGGGAGCTTCGCGTCGTGCACGCACTCGGCGAACGCGATGTTGCACAGCGGAGTCTGGCTCGCCGGCTTGAGGATCGTCGGACAACCGGCCGCCATTGCCGGCGCGACTTTTCGCACGCTCAAGATCAGCGGAAAATTCCACGGCGCAATCGCGCCGACCACACCGACCGGAGACTTGATCACCAAATGCCGCTTCCCCGCGACCTGATTCGGAATGATCCGGCCATACGCGCGGCGACATTCCTCCGCGAACCAGCGCAGATGGTCCACCGATCCCGCCACCTCGCCTTTCGATTGGCCAAGCGGCTTGCCGTTCTCCATCGTCATCAAACGAGCGACTTCATCGGAACGCTTGTTCAAGTTGTCCGCAATCGCAAGCAGATAATCCGCCCGCGCTTTGGCAGGCAAAGAACGCCAACCTTCAAACGCCGCCTGCGAGTCATCGAGCGCTTTGCGCACTTGCTCGCGCGAGACCGACGCGACCTTCGCGATGGATTCGCCCGTCGCGGGGTTCACGACGTCGATCGGCTCCCCACCTCCAACCCACTGACCATTTAAGTAATTCTGAGTCTGCATTCTTAACTACCTTCGACGCATCTTTCATCGCTTGCGGTTTCGCAGATCAAACCGTGCTGATTTGCGAAACCGCAAGCGAATTCGATCACACTTCAATAACCTTCCCCGTCTTGATCGCTTCCTCTGCCGCAATCGCAAGAAGACTTCCACCAACGCACGCCTGCACATTCGTCAGCGGCTGTCGTCCCTCGCGTACGCATTTGAGAAACTCATCGTGCGCTTCGACAAATCCGATCGGCGTGCCGCGCGTGTCGCGCGCCGGCGGAACGTGATGCACGACCGGTTCCGCTTTCTCGGCGCCGCACTTCCACTGATGAATCTCCCACCGGCTCATCTTCGTCTGGATCATTCCGCCCGAACCGATCACGCCCATCTCGAGATCTTCACCCGTCGGCGGGGCGAACATGCTCAGCAGCAATCCCCCGCGAACGCCGTTCTCGTATTCGAAACTCACCGACGCGTGATCGAGGACCTCGTGTTCGTTGTTCACGACATGGACGACGTCGTTCCCGCCAAACCCCGCGACGCGTTTCGCCCGCGAACCGACCCACCAGTTCATCAGGTCGAAATGGTGCGAGTTCATGTCGACCATCACCCCGCCGCTCTGGCGCGAGTCCTGGATCCAGTTGCCGACTTTTTTCAGGAATGGCGGGCGGAAGGATTTGCACCAGACGAGCTGCGGTTCGCCGACGGCGCCAGAGTCGATCAGCTCCTTGATTTTCCGGAAATAATCCGCGTAACGCAGTTCGTGGTTGACGAGGATGACGCGATCGGGGTGCTTGTTGGCCAGCTCGAGCATCCGCCGGCAGCCCTCGCGGGTCGTCATGACCGGCTTTTCCAGCAGCACGTGCTTTCCGGCCATCAAGCACGCGCTCGCGTGGTCAAGATGCATGAAGCCGGGCGTGGAGATGAACACCCCGTCGGCCTCCGACGCAATCATTTCCTCTTGGGTTCTACATGCCTTAGCCCCCGGCGCCAGTTTCAGGGCTGCGTCCCGGTTTGGCTCGTGCGGATCGTATATCGCAACCACTTGGAGGTCGGGAAAATCCTCGCGCACCACCCGAAGGTGGTTGAGGCCAAACGTCCCGGTTCCAAGGCACGCGATCTTCATCGATCAATCAATGAACGAAGTGCACTTCGAGTCCCACGGTTCGCCAGAGCCGTGGCGTTTACAGTCGAACGCAATCGATAGCCGGAATGCTAAGCAAATCAAGCACTTTTGCGCTGGCGAAATGCGCAATAAAATCTTACGTTTTGCGACAGGCTGCTCGTCGAGGCTATTTCCCAACATGCCGAAAATCCACAGGATAGCTCTCATTTTGGCGCTCGACGTCGAATATGGCCGCGCGCTGTTACGCGGAATTCGCAGGTACGCGCGGCCGGGCAAACCATGGGTCTTTCATATCGCGACCCCCGACCCGGATGTGTTCGACACCCTCGCCGCATGGAACCCCTCAGGCATCATCGCACACATTAGCCGTGCGGACCTGGTTGAACCCCTTCGCAAGCTGAACAAGCCGTGCGTGAATGTGTCGAGTGCACTCGAACCAGCGCCGATGCCGCGCGTCGGGCTCGACAACGACTGGGTCGGCAAGATGGCCGCCGATCATTTCCTCGAGCGCGGCGTGGCGCACTTCGCCTACATGGGGTATGAGCCGTACTACTACGTCCGAGCGCGCGAGTTGGGATTTCGAAAAGCGCTCCAGAAGGCGGGCCACGACAAGGTCTCAACTTTTTACACCGCGCCGCCAACTCCGCGCGGCGGACACTGGGCCGCAACGGGATTGGAACTACACCACTGGGTCCTCGGCCTGCCGAAACCGGCCGGCGTGTGGGCGGCGCATGATCAACATGCACTCGAACTCGCTGAGGTCTGTCGACTCGTCGGATTGCGTGTGCCGGAAGACGTCGCGATTCTCGGCTGCGACAACGATGAGCTGGTCTGCACGCTGGGCACCCCGCCGCTCAGCAGCATTCAAAACGTCGGCGAGCAAGCCGCATTCGAAGCCGCCGGGATGCTTGAGCGGTGGCTCGACGGACGTTCCCCACCCACCGAACCATTGCTCCTCCGTCCGAGCGGAATTGTCGTGCGACAATCATCCGACGTCCTCACGATCCCCGACCCCGACATCCGCGCCGCGATGCGCTTCATTCGCAATCACGTCGAAGAAACCATCGGCGTGGACGATATTCTGCACGAGGTGATGATCTCGCGGCGCTCGCTCGAACGAAAATTCAAAACGCACCTCGGAAGATCCCCGCTGGACGAAATCCGCCGCGTGCGCGTCGAACGCGTGAAGGAACTTCTCATCGCCAGCGACATGCCCATGCCCGAAATCGCCCACCGCGCCGGCTTCAGCGGGCCGGATCGATTAGCCGTCGTCTTCAAAGACGAAACCGGCTTGGCGCCAACCGATTACCGGAAAAAGTTCCGATTGCGGGGATAACTGGTTTCCCTCCATTATCAGCAAGCGCTCGCCTGTCATTCTGAGAGCGTGTGATCTTTTCAGCGTGGCGAGGGCATCTTGCCCTCGCGAACGCGGCGGTAGCCGCAAATGCGAGGGCGAGACGCCCTCGCCACGCAAAAAATCACAGACTCTCAGCGCAGCGAAGAATCTCGGGATGGCGAGCACCTGTCGATATCGAGATGCTTCGCTCCCCTCAGCACGACGTCGTCGGTTAGAGTGCGATTGTTGAGAGAGACCTACGTCTACATCGTCGCAAGCAAATCCGCCGTGCTGTATGTAGGCGTGACCAGTCATCTCATTTCTCGAATCGACCAGCACAAACGCAAATTGATGCCCGGCTTCACTGCCAAGTACAACGTCAACATTCTCGTATACTACGAAGCCTTCCCCCAGCCGATTCAGGCGATCGAAGCCGAAAAGAAAATTAAGGGCTGGACGCGAGCAAAGAAGATCGCCTTGATCGAATCAGAGAATCCAACTTGGCAGGATCTTTACGACGACCTCATTGATGAGGAGCCTCCACCAACCCGAGATTCTTCGCTCCGCTCAGAATGACGTTCTTCCCGGCGGACTACTCTTCAATACAAACGGTCATCCTGAGCGCCGCGAAGGATCTCGATAAGCGAACACCCTCTCGGATTTCGAGATCCTTCGCTTCGCTCAGGATGACCCGTGTGCGGAAATCGAGCGTTCTCGCAACGTCCGTCTGTTTCTAAACTGATTCGATGCTTCGTGCGAATGACCACGGATCGGTCACCCACCCGCGTCGCAGGGATGCGACTCGCAAACTCCCTTACGACTTTCCGGAAATGTTTCGACGGCTGCGTCGCGCAACCAAGTCTTACACCCCCGCGGCGATGTTTCAGCTCAAAGAGGAAGGCTATGACTCGCTGTTCGAAATCCTCGTCGCCTGCATTATCTCGATTCGAACATTTGAAGAGGTGACGTTACCGGTTTCGCGCAACCTCTTCGCGCACGCCCGAAAACCTTCCGAAATGGCGAAGCTGTCGGCGCACGAGATCGACGAGCTGATTCACAAGTGCACATTTCACGGCCCAAAATCCCGCACGATCCACTCGATCGCGCAGCGCGTCGCCAATGAGTTCGGCGACGCGCTGCCTTGTGATTTCGATTTGTTGAAAAGCTTCCCCGGCGTCGGCCCGAAGTGCGCGAACCTCGCCCTCGGCGTCACGTGCGACGAGCCGCACGGTGTCGCGGTCGACATTCACGTGCATCGCGTGACGAACCGGTGGGGATTAGTGAAAGCGAACGATCCGGAGAAGGCCCGCGTGCAGTTGGAAGAGGAGCTGCCGAAGCGCTATTGGATTGAGATCAACAAGCTGCTCGTGCCGTTCGGGAAGTTCATCTGCACGGCGCGGAAGCCGAAGTGTTCCACATGTCCGTTGCTTCCGTATTGCAGACAAGTCGGTGTGAAAGATCCGGAGTAGAACGCGTGTCGCCGTGACACGGGCTTTCGAGCCCGTGCGGGGTGCGCACGGCTTGGAAAGCCGTGTCACAATTGCGCTTTTAAACCTGTTCAGTAACGCCGAGCGCTTCGCGAAGGACCTGCGTCACACGCGGTGTGCCGATCTCACGTTTGCCGAAGCCTGGAAGTGCGCCGGCTTGAATGGCGGCGTCCTGCGCATCTTCGTAATTGCTCACGAGCATCATCTTCACATCGGGGTGCTCGGCGCGCAGCTGACGAATCACGTCCACGCCTTCGTCCGAGCGAAATCCGTAATCGAGAATGCGGTTGAAGAGGAGCAGATCAACGCCATCGCTGAGCAGTTGCTTCAGCTCGGAATCATCGTCCGCGGCGACAACTTTCGCGTCGCGGAGGGCCTTGTTGACCGCCATCCGGAGATAACTGCTGTCCGGCCCACAGTGGCCAACCAAAGCAACCTTCTTCGACATACGCAAATTCCTCTAATTTCAGGAGTTATGAGTGCGACTTCGCGGCCCCCTGTAGGCTCGCGGCAGGTTAGAAAGAATACGGTCCGCCCCTCGAAAAGTTCATTCCATCTGCTCTTCCCCGCCCGCGTCAACGTCGTCCCCTTTTTTCGGCTTGAGCGGCTTGTTTGGATCACTCCGGCGGAAGATCGCCAGCACTCGATCGATCGCCACGACGAACATGCGGTTGTCGTGTTCGAGCTCCACCGGGATCGCCTCCCGCGGATCGAACAGCACCTTGTCGTACTGACGAATCGTCTGATCTTCGTCGTTCTCAATCGCCTTGCTGACCGCGATCACCCGGCCGGTGATAACCGGGATCTCGTGCGAATCAGGCAGAACGATACCGGATTTCGTTTCTCGCTTGTTGTCGTCTTTGCGAATCACCACGCGCTTGCCGATCGGCTCAATGATGTCGAACTCCGCGGCGCGTTTGGTCGGTCGGGTGGCCATACGTTGATTGTAGCGCGATTCGAGGCCGCTTTGTAGGGTCCGCTTCAGCGGACCGGTTATTTCCGTATGAAAAAGCGAATAACCGGTCCGCTGAAGCGGACCCTACAGAATCATCATCGTTGTTTTCAAGTTGAACGCGACCTACGGTCTCTCATGCGTCTCAGCGTTCTCGATCAGTCCCCCATCCCCGAAGGCTCGACCGGCGGGCAGGCGTTGCGCAATTCCGTCGATCTGGCGCAACATTGCGAGCGCCTCGGTTTTCACCGCTACTGGGTCGCGGAGCATCACGGCACGCCGGGGCTGGCGGACGCGAGTCCGGAGGTGTTGATCGGCCCGATCGCGCAGGCGACGAAGACCCTGCGCATCGGCAGCGGCGGAGTGATGCTTCCGCACTACAGCCCGCTGAAAGTGGCGGAGACGTTCAGCATGCTCGCGGGGATGTTCGAAGGCCGCATCGATCTTGGTCTCGGTCGCGCGCCTGGGAGCGATGCGCGCACCGCGTTCGCCCTCCAGCGCGACCGCCGACAGGGCAGCCCGGACGATTTCCCCGAGCAACTCGACGAGCTTGTCGCGTACCTCTACGATCGCGTCCCCGAAGATCACCCGTTCGTGAATGTCGCCAAACTCGCGGGTCGTCCGTTTCGACCGGAGCCGTGGCTCCTCGGCTCCTCCGCCCAAAGCGGAATCTGGGCCGCTCAATTCGGAATGCCCTACTGCTTCGCCGATTTCATTAACCCAAACGGATCTGCGTATATGCAACGGTACCGGGAAACGTTCGAGCCGAGTTTCATCTCAGCGCGGTACTACTCCGCCGTCGCGTGCTGGGTCATCTGCGCTGAGACGGACGAAGACGCACAGCGCCTCGCGTCCAGCCACCGCATGATGATGGATATGCTCCATCGCGGACGATTGATCGCGGTGCCGTCCGTCGAAACAGCACTTGCATATTTGAAAGAGAACAACCTTCCACTCGACGGCATGCCCCAGGGCCGCCGGACGATCGTGGGCTCGCCGGAAAAAGTACGCGCTGGTGTCGAGGCTCTCGCGCGTGAGTACGAGGCGAACGAAGTGATGCTCGTCAACATCATGTTTGATCACGAGGCCCGCAAGCGATCGTACGAACTCGTCGCGGACGCCTTCGCACATTCGACCAACGACATGTGATATGTCATGACGTCGTCGATCGTTCTTTTGCAAGAATCCGTCCCCGATGCATAGACTTTCAGGCGTCGCATGTTCCATCGGGAATGGAGGCAGTCGTGGGATACCGTGCACTCGGAGCGATGTTCGTTCTTCTGATCTGCTACCTGCTCGTCGGATGCAGCAACGACGACAAGCGATCGGACAACCCGCACCATGGCCCGCCGCCCAGCCCGCTCGTGCGCTAAGGAGCGCACGCGCGCCTTGCGGCGAGAGCGCATTGCGTCGATAAATCGCCCCACTATGGCCACAGAAGTTCCCCCCATGACCCCGCGGCAGGCGGCGCGGTTGGGTACGGTTTCGCTCGATCCTTTCGGTCCCGTTGTCGCCGGTAAATACGGCACGTGGACGCTCACGCTCACCGTCGGCACGGTCGGCATCGATGAAGGCGGGACGATCAAAATCGCCCAGCGTTTCGCGAGCGACTGGCAACCGGCGCAGTTCGATAAACCCACCGAAGCCGGCTACTGCACGATCACGACGACCGGCCAGGCGAAGCTTCGCCCCCGCTACGACCGCAAAGGCCAGGATCGCCCGTGGATGCAGGCGATCGTCGTCGATGTCTACGACGGCTCGCTCGCGCCCGGCGATAAGGTCACGCTCGTGATGGGCGACCGGTCGCAGGGCTCGCCGGGCATTCGCGCCCAGACTTTCCAGGAATCTGCCCACGAGTTCCGCGTGTTCGTCGATCCCACAAACGCGTGTGTCACGCGGCCGGTTGAGAAGTCCCCAAAATTCCCGATCATAGCAGATGCAATCACCGACCTGGTCTGCATCGTTCCAACCGACGCGGTCGTCGGTCAGCCGGCGAAGATCTTCATCAAAGGCCAGGACAAGTGGGGAAATCCGACGCCTGTGCCGAAGGATCTGAAAATTTCGTGGAACGGCACAGGCGAGGCGACGATCCGCGAGAGGACGATCATCTTCAATTCGCCGGGCTCGGGTGTCGTTGAAGTTCAGGGACAATTCTCGTGTCGCTCCAATCCGATCACGGCGCATGCGACGAAGCCGAAGTACGTCAAACTCTGGGGCGATCTGCATGCCCAATCCGATGCGACGGTCGGGACAGGGACGGAAGTCGAGTACTTCACCTTCGCCCGCGATGTGGCGAACCTCGATTTCTGCTCGCATCAGGCGAACGATTTCCAAGTGACGAACGAGGATTGGAAGCGGCTCAACGACGTCGTGAAACAGTTTCACACCGACGGCGAGTTCGTCGTGTTTCCGGGATGGGAATGGTCGGGCAATTCCACCGCGGGTGGAGATCGAAACGTCTGGTTCCTCGAAGAAGGCGGGCCGATCTTTCGATCGAGTCATTGGCAGGTGCCGGAAATTAAAGAGGACGAGAAGTCGCCGGCCGACACGGCGCAGGAGCTCTTCGATCGCGTGCGGAAACACTGCGACCTGAGCAAAACGATGCTCGGCTCACACGTCGGCGGACGCTTCGCCGATATTCGCCTCTATTTCGATCAGGAACTCGGCCCGCTCGTCGAGCTCGTCAGCTGCTGGGGCGTGTTCGAGTGGATGCTATGGGATGCGTTCGACAAGGGCTACATCGTCGGCGTGATGTGCAACAGCGACGGCCACAAAGGCCGACCCGGCGCCGAAGGCCCCGGCGCGGGACAGTTCGGCATCGCGAACGGTCTCACGTGCGCCTTGGCCGAATCGAAAACGCGGAAAGGCATCTGGGACGCGCTCAAGGCGCGGAGGTGCTACGGCACCAGCGGTCCCCGTATCGATCTGAGCTTCGAAATAGACGGAATGCCCATGGGCACCGTCAACAAGACTGCCAAGGCACTCGCCAGCGTCGTTGCGGAAGTAAAAGGCACCGCGCCGATCGAATCGCTCGAACTGTTTCAACGCAAACAAGCCATCAAAACGATTCGCCCGTGCGAGTTTAACGATCTCAGTAAATCCAACCGAATCCGCCTCAGCTGGCGCGGCTCGCGCATCAGAGGGAGAGGCCGTCGCGTCACGTGGGACGGATCGATCAAAGTCGAAGGCGCGAAGATCACGTCTGCGAAGACCTTCGCCTTCGACACGCCGATTGATGGCATCACCAAAACGGCGGACACCGAAGTCACCTTCATCAGCCAAACCACCGGCGACACGGACGGCATCGATCTCACGCTCGACAACGCTTCGAGTGGGACGATCGCATTCACATCGAAAGCCGGGAACGCGAAGATCGAATTGAGCGAGCTGACCACCGCGTCGTCCCGCAAAACGTTCGACTTCGGCGGGCTTGGGATCCAGCTGTCGATCGAGCGATATCCGGAGAAGTTGACGGAAATGACGGCGAAGCTCGAAGCACAAATCGACGTCCCAAGCGAAAAGCTCACGCCGTTCTTCGTGAAGGTGACGCAGACGGATGGCCATATGGCGTGGGCGAGCCCGATTTACCTTCAACGCGGTTGATGCGACCTCTGGTCATTCTGAGCGAAGCGAAGAATCTCGATGTCCGAGCGCGTCTCGGAATCCCGAGATCCTTCGCCGCGCTCAGGATGACATTTACTCGAGCTCTCGATAGGCAAATTGCTAAACTGTCGCTATGCGACGATGGCTCTGGTTCGCGGGTGGTGGGATCGTGGTCCTGTTCCTCATCGCGATCATCCCGGCGATCCACGCCGTATCGACCGGCTCGTCCGGCGCTGATGCACCTCGCTCGCACATCGCTTCGACCGCGCCGGTTTCGACTGTTAGCACAACTGCGGTCAAAGACCAGCGCGTCGTCGGCCATTGGATCGGCTTCGGCAATCCCGCGACCGGTGTCGTCATCACGGCTCAACCGATTCTCGACATCGCGCCGGACGGCAATTACCTCATCGCGTATCAGAATTCGGACCTGCCGATCGAGCGCGGCGCGTTTGAGGCCGAGGATGGCAAGTGGAAGCTCGCGTCGCGTGATGGGCGGCACGACGAAGGCTCATACCAGTTCAGCAATGAAGCGACGCTCGTGATGACCGGCAAAGACGGTCAGATGAATTGGATGCGACTCGCGACCGAGTCGAAGCAGGCGAAGCTGAAGGCGAGCGGCATCGATCCCCGTCACGCGAAGATCACGCAGCTGGCCGCGATCGCGCGCGAGGCGGTGAAGAAGTGGCGGCCCGACGCGGTACTCGTCGCGATTCAGACCATGAACCCGCAGAACGACGGCGCGATCAATTTGCTGACGGCGGGGATGTTCACGCAGTTCAGCTTTTACTCACCAAGCGCGGACAACGGCGCAATCGTGTTCATCTCCGCCTTTGCCGAGCCCACGCTCTCCGCGACGGGAACGAAGGTCAGTCCCTACACGAAAGCGATTCCGGACAAGTTTCTCGACCTGACTGACGCGATGGTCGAAGCGAGAAAGGATGGTTACCGTCAACACATTGTGCGGGCGGAGATGCATTATTTCGCGAAGCACAATCGCGAGTATCGCTTCGCGTGGATGATCATGGGCGACGGGCAGATCAACGACGGCGACAACACCTACTGCATCGATGCGACGAACAAGCAGACGTTTTGCCAGGCGGACATTCTCGACAGCGAGACGAACGCGCCGGAAGGTCCATCACAACCGGACGGGCACTGGATGCGCGATGGGCTGCAATACAGCGCGACATTCACGGCCGAGAATGAAATCATCTGGCAGATGCTGCCATTGCAGATCAAACTCCACGGAGCGGCCAAGCCGATCGAAGTCACCATTCCCATCCGGCCCTACAGCGACGACGACCGCGAGCGGATTCTGCCGATGAAACCGGACGGCAGCTGGTCGATGCAAAAGATATCGAGTGGCGCCGGCCCGCTGCACGTCCCGACCGGCGAAGAACGCCGCATTTTCCGCACGGTGTATGGGGATCAGATGATCCCCGTTGAAGTGCCGCCGTACTTCGTCATCTGCAGCGATGTTCCAAAAAACTCAAAACCCGCCCGCGAGGCAGTTCAGCACGAAATCGAGCGGTTGTACGACGATCCAAACTGGGGCGGCGAGATGCAGAGCGAAGAGGCGAGACAGCAACAACAGAACCAACAACAGCAGAACCAATCACGATCACGAGTGCGGATGTAGGGTCCGCTTCAGCGGACCGGTTATTTCTTCGGTTCGAAAACGCGAATAAGAATCAGAACGACGCTATTGTCCGACGACCAGCGTGACGGGTTTGCCGTCCTTGTCGGTCAGCGCGCTGGAGAGCTTGAATCCTTCTTTCGTCGCTTCGAATTTGAACGGCCCTTCGCCGGCGGGGTCGCTGGTCTTCTGGATCGATTCGGCGCCGTTGTCGCAGACGTCGAGAGCGGCGAGAAACAGGGCGCGTTCGATTTGCAATCGTCGGAAGGCTTGAAACGGTCGGTTGAACGCAGGCGCAGTAACCTTTGCGAAATCGCTGCCGGAGGCGTTGGCGGCATCTTGGACGAGGTCCGCGAACTTATTGGGTGATTCGTCCGCCGCTTTGGCGGCTGCATCGTAGAGTGGCGAAAGTTTCTTGATCTCCTCCGGCGCGGCTGCGCCCATCTGCTTCGCGAGAAACTGCGGCGCCAATCCCTGCTCGCCACGAATGATTTCCGAGAACTTAATCGGCTCGGGAATGGATTCGTATTCCTTTCGCAGCGCTGCTCGCGCGCCGGGTGGAATGCTTGTAAGCTTTTTCGCGAGCGCTTCGGTGGCTTGTTCCTCCACCATGATGCCCACGAGGCCGGAGATGATGACCGGTTCCTTGGCAATGTTGCGACCCAGCGCGATCACTCCAATGAGATCCTTGGCCGCGGCGTCGCCATCGCCGTTCGCTTCATCCGCCCGTGCCTGAAGCATCATGAGCGAAAAAAGCGTTCGCGCCGGACTGAGCTGATCGATGAGCGGCTGAATATCCTGCAGCTTCGATGTCATTCCGTGCAGGTCGGCGTGCGTGCTGTCGCGAACCACTTTCACCGCCGGCGCGAACTGCTTCAACAGCGCCTCCGACTTGCTGTCGATCGGGACCGTGTCGTAATTCTGAAGCAAGATTTTCGTTGATTTGTCGGCCTTCGAAAGCGCGTCGAGCGCCGCCGCGTATTGCAATTGCCACGTGCCGGCCGACGCCGCTTCGGTCGAAGGTTCAGCATGGAGCGGTAGCGCCATCACCAGGAACAGCGCGAAGAGAATCCGTTTCATAAACTCGCACGATACGGATTCAAAAACGGTTGTCGCTTAGAAGAGTCCAGCAGAATTTGAATCAAGCCTGCTCGCCCGGGGGGATTTCGGGTTCCGGGCCGGTTTCGACAAGGTCCTGCGCGACGCGACTGAGGAAGAATTGCAGCTCTGTGGCAGCGACGGTTGGGGGCAGCGGATCGCGCAAGTCGTACGTATGCGAATGATCCTCCGCGGATTCTTCGCCGCGTTTTTCGCCTTCGGTGATGATGTGATGCTCGAACGTCACGCAGTCCTCGTGACTCTGCATGATCACAAGTTCCCCCCACCGCCAGGCGAGATGGATCCGCAGGGCCAGCTGATTGCCCCAGGTTGAAACGCGATGAATCACGCGCCGTTGTGTGAGCAGCTTCACCAGCTCATCGACCGCGGGGAAGACGGCGTCCTGCAGAAATCCGGTGTAATTGCGGTTGTATTCCTGCTGGCGCTCGATGGCCTCGCGCTCGGCCGCGAGCTTTTCGGGGACGACATCCGTAAACGGCTGAATACGTCCGAGCCACCATTTGATAAACGCCTTATCGAGCATTGGGATAAGAGTAAGAGGCACCGGCGCGGCGGGCAAGCGAAGCTCTCCGTTTTGGGTCTAGGCAAATTGGCCGGCCTCGCGGTAAAAAACTCGATATTCAACAGCCATGGCGAACAACGAAACCGACTCAAAAATCAGTACAGGGATTCCCGGCCTCGACGAAGTGCTTGGCGGAGGCTTGCCGAGCGACCGGCTCTACCTCATCCAAGGCGAACCGGGAACGGGTAAAACCACGATGGCGTTGCAGTTCCTCCTTGAGGGGATCCGCAATCGCGAGACGTGTCTGTTCATCACGCTATCCGAGACGAAGGATGAGTTATACGCCGTCGCGCAATCGCACGGCTTGTCACTCGAAGGGCTCAACATCTTCGAACTTTCGGCGGCGCAGCAGGCTCGGCCCGGTGAAGCGAACACGCTCTTTCATCCCTCGGAGATCGAGCTGAACGAGGTGACGCAGGTGCTGCTGGACGAGGTCCGCCGGCTGCATCCGTCGCGCGTCGTGCTTGATTCGCTTTCGGAATTGCGCCTGCTGGCACAGAACGCGTTGCGTTTTCGCCGGCAGATCCTCGCGCTCAAGCAGCATTTCGTCGGCAAGGGCGCGACGGTCATCCTGCTGGACGACAAGCTTAGCGACGGAGACGAAGCGCAGGCGCACACGGTCGCACACGGCGTGCTCGAAGTGGAACAACTGGCGCCGGAATACGGGCCGGAGCGTCGGCGACTGCGGTTCCTCAAAGTGCGCGGCGTGCAATTCAGCGGCGGGTACCACGACTACGTCATCGAGCGCGGCGGCATAAAGGTCTTTCCGCGCCTGATCGCCGCGGACCACGATCCTGGCGAAGCGGCGACGGAGTTGATCAGCAGCGGCGTGCCCGAACTGGATCAACTCCTGGGCGGCGGGATCGATCGCGGGACGAGCATTCTGCTGATGGGCCCCGCGGGTTGCGGGAAAACCTCGCTCGCGATGCAGTACGCCTGGGCCGCGATCAACCGCGGCGAGCACGCTTCGCTCTTTCTCTTTGATGAAGGGTCCGGCACATTGCTCAAGCGGGCGCGCGGGATCTCGATGGATCTCGACGATGCAAAACATCGCAATCTGCTGACGATGCGGCAAGTAGACCCAGCTGAGATGTCCCCCGGCGAATTCGCCCAGTGCGTGCGCGATTCGGTGCAGAAGCAGCAATCGAAGATTGTCGTTATCGACAGCCTTAACGGATATCTCAACGCAATGCCCGAAGAGCGGTTCCTCACGATCCACATGCATGAGTTGCTGTCGTATCTCGGCCAACAAGGCGTATTGACCATTCTCATCATGGCGCAGCATGGCATGATCGGGACAATGGATGCACCCGTCGACGTGAGCTACTTGTCCGACACCGTGTTGCTCATGCGTTATTTCGAAGCGCAAGGCGCGATCCATCAGGCGATTTCGGTGATGAAGAAACGCACCGGTAAACATGAGCGTTCGATCCGCGAATTTCAGATCAGAGCACAGGGATTGCGCGTCGGCGCACCGCTTCAGGACTTCCAGGGTATTCTCACCGGCGTTCCTACGTATTTAGGAAACTCGGGGCCGCTCATGAAGGGTGCAGCGAAATGAGCGGCGGTGCTGTTTTATCCAGAGACGAGCTTGTCCTGGTCTTGGCGCCGTCCGGGCGCGATGCCACGCTGACGTGCTCTCTGCTTCAGGAGCGAGCACACGTCCAATCTGAACAGGTTGATGACCTTGCCGAATTGTGCAGGAAGATTAACCAAGGTGCGGGCACGGCCGTGATTGCCGAAGAGGCGATGGATCATCCCGCTTTTCGGCAGCTTGCGGATTTCCTCCAAAATCAGCCGGCGTGGTCGGATTTCCCGCTGCTCATTCTCAGCAGCACGGACAGCAGCAGCGTCCACTTCAGCAATCCGCTCACCAAAATCCGCGAGTTCGCGAACATCACGCTGCTGGATCGTCCGCTGCGCATCGTGACGCTGATCAGCACCGTGCACGCGGCGCTTCGCGCGCGGCGACGGCAATACCAGGTGCGCGACCTTCTCGCCGAGACGCGCAACGCCGTCAGGCAGCGCGATCAGTTCCTCGCGATGCTGGGCCACGAGCTGCGCAATCCGCTGGCGACGTTGACGAATGCGATGAACGTCATCGACGCGTCGTGCCCATCACAGGATCAGCTGGAGATCGAGCACCGCGAGATCATCCGCCGACAGCTGGGTCATCTTTCGCGGCTGGTGGACGATCTGCTCGACGTGTCGCGCATCACCTCCGGCAAGGTCGTGCTGCAGCGCAAGCCGGTGGACGTCTGCGAGCTGGTGCATCGCGCCGCCACAGCTGTGCGCGGGCTCGTGAGCGAGCAGAGACATGAGCTGTCGATCGCTTGTCCCGAAGATGCGTCATTCATCGTCGAAGCCGACACCGTTCGGCTCGAACAGGTCTTCAACAACCTGCTGACCAACGCGGTGAAATACACGCCCGCCGGTGGAAAGATCTCCATTCGCGTCGAAGCGCCCAACGGCGAGGTAGTGCTTCATTTCAAAGACAACGGCGTCGGCATCACGCCGGAACTGCTTCCGCGCGTGTTCGAACTCTTCACGCAGGCGGATCGCTCGCTCGATCGCGCGCAAGGCGGAATGGGCATCGGCCTCACGCTCGTGCGCAATCTGGTTGAAATGCACGGCGGACACGTGAAGGCGCACAGCGAAGGCCCCGGCAAGGGAAGCGAGTTCACGATTACCTTGCCGAGGAGTCACGCAAAGGTCGAACCCACCCCGGTCGATCTGCCCAGTGGCGCAATACCGGAGCACAGCCACAAGCGAAAGATTCTGATCGTCGAAGACAACCATGACGCGCGGCGGGTCCTCAAGCGGCTCCTCGGTATCTGGGGCCACGACGTCAGCGAAGCGGAAGACGGCCAGCGCGGACTTGAGCGGGCGTTCGACCAGCAGCCGGAGATCGCGTTGATCGACGTCGGTCTTCCCGGCATCGACGGCTATACCCTCGCCAAGCAGATTCGCCAGCGCCTCGGCGGATCCATCCGCCTCATCGCCCTGACCGGCTACGGCCAACCCGAAGACCGCGACCGCGCCTACGCCGCAGGCTTCGACCTGCATCTGGTCAAGCCCGTCGAACGCGAACAACTTGCGGCGGCAATCGAATCGCCAACGCTGCAGAAGATCAACTCGTAGCCGCACGTTGCGCACGTTATTCCAGCTCGAAGGATGTCATTCTGAGAGAGTGTGATGTTTTGGAATGAGTGAACGAGCCGCGACCGTCCGGGGTCGGTTATCGGTTAAACATCGCACAAACCGCTCCCAGACGGTCGCGGCTCGTCATAAAAAGTCACACGCTCTGAGCGAAGCGAAGAATCTCGATATCGAGCACGTGCTCCAGTCCCGAGATCCTTCGCTTCGCTCAGAGTGTGTGAGTTTTTGTGTGGCGAGGGCGTCTCGCCCTCGCATTTGCGGCTGCAGCCGCGTT
>JAICIO010000116.1 GCA_025924315.1 Phycisphaerae bacterium | reverse complement strand
GCAGCAAGTGAATAATCGCACGATTACGATTCGCGTTCCGCACAAGCTCACGCAGGCGGAGGCGCGCCAGCGTATCGAGAAGGGCGTCGCGGATTTGCAGCGTCAGTATGCGGGGAAGATCGGCACCGTTCAGCAGACGTGGGCCGGCGATCGGATGGAATTCAAGTTCAGCGCGATGGGCCAATCAATGAGCGGGCGAATCGATATCGAGCCGAGCGCTGTGGTCGTGAATGTCGATCTTCCGTGGTTGCTCGCGATGCTTGCCGACAAGATTAAGCCGCAGATTCAGAAGGAAGCGTCGAGAATGCTGGAAGGGCCTTCGAAGTAAAGACGCGTGAACGTCTGCGAAACCGCAAGCGGCGCATCACGTTCCGTGTAGCATCGAACGCGCTTGCGGTTTCGCAGATCATATCGTGTGCTCGCGCAAAACTCCGTCACGCTGTCTTCGCTCGCAAGTCCTTCAGTCGTGAAGCGACCTTTGCAACGCGCGAGCCGAGATTCCGCGCCGTCAACAATTCCGAATCGACTGGCTGTCGTGAACCATCCGGTCCCGCGAGGGTGCCGGGACCATAAGGCGAGCCACCGATGCCGTCGGTCACGAGAATGTGCGGATTCTGTCCGTACGGCGTGCCGACAATGATCATGCCGAGATGGATGAGCGGAACCGCCGTCGTGAGCACAGTCGTTTCCTGCCCACCATGAATCGTCCCCGTGCTGATGAAGATGCCCGCGGGTTTGTCTTCCAGTTCACCCTTCTGCCAGAGCTGTCCGGTCGAGTCGATGAACTGCTTCATCTGCGCGCACATGTTTCCGTATCGGGTCGGCGTGCCCCAGCAGATACCGTCGGCCCAGCGCAGATCGTCATGCGTCGCAATCGGCACGTCCTTCTGCGCCTCCTGCGCCGCGACGTACGCCGGCTGTTTGCTCATGCCAGCTTTGACTTGCTCCAGTTCCTGAACACGCCGCAGGCGCACATCCGTGTCCGCGACACTTTTCGCGCCTTCGACGACCGCTTGCGCCATTTTGTAAATGTGCCCGTACGAGCTGTAGTAAACGACCAAAATGTTGGTTGGCATTTGCCACTCCGATAAAGATCAATGGAGCAGAAGATAGTGACTCGATGTTTCGCAGGTAATGCCCAAAACAGGGACGGCTCACCGTGACATGGCGTTTCACGCCATGCGCGCGGCCTAAGAGGCCGTGTCACGTCACGCGCTTCAGAAATTCCTTCCATCGGACCGATAAACCTCATTGAGAGGAAGTGCGCCGATGCTTCAGCAACTATTGCCGTTACTACCCGACGAAGCCGGTACGGGTGCGCTGATCGTCGCAATTACCGGCGCCCTGATCGGGCTGGGCATGTGGTTGATCGGAGCCCGGTTTAGTCGCCCGGTTGTCACGCTGACGCTAGTTGCGATCGGCGGACTCGTGGGACTGCGGCTGCCGCAGTGGTTTGGCTGGTCGATCAACGGCATGGGTCCGGCGGTCGGTGGGGCGATCGTATTGGGTGTATTCGGATTTGTGTGTCATCGCTTCTGCATCGGGATGTGGCTCGGTCTGGTGCTGGCCTGGTGGGTCGGATTGGGAACCTGGGTCGTGCTGCGCGACGGGCAATCGTGGAGTTGGCCGGTGATCAATGCGTCGACGACGATCCAGTCGTTTTGCACTGATCTTTGGCGAGCGCTTCCGCCGAGCGTGATGAAAGTGCTGCCTTACTCCGCGGGCGCATCGCTGCTCAGTGGGATTTGCGTCGCGATGATGTGGCCGCGGGCCGGCGTCGCGATCACCTGGAGCCTCGCGGGCGTTTCGCTTCTCGTGAGCATGGGCCTCGCGGCGATGAAATTGAAAGAGCCGAACTGGCTCGGCGTGGTGCCCGCCCAGACATGGGCACAGGCGCTCGCGTTCTTCGGACTCGTCGCGTTTGGCGCGATCCTCCAATGGAAGTTGGCGCCGGCGTCGAAAGCGCCCAGTGCGCCCGCGAAGCCGAAAGCGGAGGGCGCCGAGTAAGCATCAGTTGAGTTCGACTATGAATGCCGCAGTCAATCCAACCACAGCACCGGTCGCCGCCACTCCTTCGGCATGGCTGCAGATTCCCGCGCATTGGCCGGCGCAGGTCGATCTGCTCACGTGGTGTCAACATATGACACCCGGAGCGGCGGCGCTGCTCGTGATCGGCGGAATCGTTTACATTGGCTTCGGCGTTTACTTGTATAAGGCGCTCGTGACGTTGAACGCGGCGCTCGTCGGCGCATACGTCGGCGCGCTCATCGGACAGAAAACGGGCGCGACGGTGCCGGGCGCGATGCTCGGCGGATTCACCGCCGCGGCGATTACGTGGCCGCTCATGAAGTGGGCCGTCGCGGTGATGGGCGGACTCTTTGGGGCGCTGCTCGGCGCGAGCATCTGGCGCGCCTGCGGACTGCCGGGCGATCTATCCTGGGCCGGCGGGGGAATGGGCCTCATCTTCTTCGGCCTGATCAGCTTCATCCTCTTCCGCGGAAGCGTGATGATGTTCACCAGCCTCCAAGGCTCGGTCATGTTGATTTTCGGCATCCTTGGATTGGCTTATAAGTATCCAGATGTGGCGCAAAAGCTCACCGACAACTTCCTCGGCAAACCCTTCATCCTCCCCGCGTGCATCTTTGTGCCGACGATCATCGGGCTGATCTATCAACAAACCCAATTCGGCCAAGCCCAGCCCGGGGGTGGTGGGAAGAAGTAGCTCGCATCCCTGCTACTTCGCCTTACCGTCCTTCTGTTCTTTTTTCTTCTCCGCGATTCGGAAGGCAAGTTCGCGCTGGCACTTCTCGGCCTCGTCCAGCGACATCTTCACGATGACCGGCCAGAAGTGGTTTGGTGTGTCCTCGAGCACGATCGTCAATCGATCGTCGGTCCATTCCTTCCCTTCCGCGCCCACTCCGTGGTATTGCGGCTCGACGCGCCAGTGCACATCGGCCGGCAACAGATAAGCGCCGTCTTCTCGCGTCTTGTACACGCCAGTGTAAATGGAACTCTCCATGCGGTCCTTGCCCGCGCCGGGCGCCAGCGTCGGTTCCGACGTCGCGACCCTTGCGGGACGGGAGGTGGGTGCACCAGCGATTGCAAAGAGGGCAAGCAGCAAAAGTGTGGGGTGCAGCCACCATGGGTGAGTAGACGATCGCAACGAGACCTCCCTTGTAGGTTGACGCAATATTCTGACCCGCCGTTGCGAGCGGTTCAAACTTGGCAGGCGGCAGGCTGCCGGAATCGCAGTCGCTTCGGCAACATTTCACGATCGGCCGATGTCGGATGCCAGATATAACTCGCGGGCGGGTGGGGATTTAATTGTCGCCACCCCGTCCATTGCCCGAACCTTGGTCCCCGATTTGCGTATCATCATTGTAAGGTCGCTCACGTCGACTCTCGGAGGCAATACATGCGTTTCGATAAATTCACAGTCAAAGGACAAGAAGCCGTCGTGCGGGCGCAGGAACTGGCGCAGAAGCACGACAATCCGGAAATGCTGCCGCTGCATTTGCTCGCGGCGCTGCTCGGTGAGACGGAAGGGGTCGTCGGCCCGCTGCTGCAGAAGTCGGGCGTTCGGCTTGACCGGATCAAGCAGATCGTGATCGACGAGCTTGATCGGCTCCCCAAGGCGACTGGGACGCAACTCGGCATGGCGCGCTCGACGAACGATGTCTTCGCGCAGGCGCAGAAGGAAGCGGACCGGCTGAAGGACGAATACGTCTCGACCGAGCATTTGGTGCTCGCGCTGACGCAGATCAAGAGCGAAGCGCGCGAGATCCTGTCGGAGCAAGGCGTGAAGTACAACGATCTGCTCGCGGCGCTGAAGGATGTGCGCGGCGGCCAGCGCGTGACCGATCAGAATCCGGAAGAGAAATACCAGGCGCTCCAGCGCTACGGCCGCGACCTCGTTGAGATGGCGCGGCAGGGCAAGATCGATCCGGTCATTGGCCGCGATGAAGAGATTCGCCGCTGCATGCAGGTGCTGTCGCGACGGACGAAAAACAACCCCGTGCTGATTGGTGAGCCCGGCGTCGGCAAGACCGCGATCGTGGAAGGCATGGCGATTCGCTTGCTCAATGGCGATGTCCCTGCCGTCCTCAAAGACAAGAAAATCATCGCGCTGGACATGGGCGCGCTCATCGCCGGCGCGAAATACCGTGGCGAGTTCGAAGAGCGGCTCAAAGCTGTCATCAAGGAAGTGACGGGCAGCGAAGGGCAGATCATTCTGTTCATCGACGAGCTGCACAC
The DNA here is from genome assembly GCA_025924315.1 of Phycisphaerae bacterium. Classification (GTDB taxonomy): domain Bacteria; phylum Planctomycetota; class Phycisphaerae; order Tepidisphaerales; family Tepidisphaeraceae; genus JAICIO01. Next base: position 12,687 of record JAICIO010000116.1, on the reverse strand, counting down.
GGTCGTCGGTGCGGGCAAAGCCGAAGGCGCAATGGACGCGGGCAACTTGCTCAAGCCGGCGCTCGCGCGGGGCGAGCTGCGAACGATCGGCGCGACGACGCTGGACGAATACCAGAAGCACATCGAGAAAGACGCGGCCCTTGAACGCCGGTTCCAGCCGGTCTTTGTCGGCGAACCGACCGTCGAAGACACAATCGCGATCCTCCGTGGGCTCAAGCAGCGTTACGAGATGCACCATGGCGTGCGCATCACCGATGGCGCCATTGTGAGCGCGGCGGTGCTGTCGAACCGCTACATCAGCGACCGTTTTCTGCCGGACAAAGCAATCGATCTGATCGATGAATCCGCCTCGCGACTGCGCATCGAGAATGAATCGATGCCGCAGGAGCTGGACGAAAACCGCCGCCGCGTGATGCAGCTTCAGATCGAGATCGAAGCGTTACGTAAAGAAAAAGACCCCGCCAGTAAGCAGCAGCTGCAAAAGGCTGAGCGCGAGCTGGCGGAGTTACAAGAGAAAAACACCACGCTGATGGCGCGATGGAACAATGAAAAAGGCGCGATGGACCGGATTAAGGAATTGCGGACTCAGCTTGATCAAAAGCAGGTCGAGCTCGAGCAGGCCCAGCGGCAGGGCAATTGGGAAGCGGCCGCGCGGATCCAGTACGGCGAATCGCGCGATCTCAAGGCGCAGCTCGACGCCGCCGAGAAAACGCTGCACGAGCTGACCAAGTCCGGCCAGAGCATGGTTAAAGAAGAAGTCGGAAGCGAGCAAATCGCCGAAGTGGTTTCCCGCTGGACTGGCGTTCCGGTCAGTCGCATGCTCGAAGGCGAGCGCGAGAAGCTCATGCACATGGAGAATCGCCTTGGCGTGCGCGTTGTGGGCCAGGAAGACGCGGTGCGCGCGGTGTCGGATGCGGTGCGTCGCAACCGCGCGGGTCTCGGCGATCCGAATCGGCCGATCGGCTCGTTTGTGTTCCTCGGTCCAACCGGTGTCGGAAAGACCGAGCTGACGAAAGCACTGGCCGAGTTCCTCTTCGACGATGAAAACGCGATGGTCCGCATCGACATGAGCGAGTTCATGGAGCAGCACTCCGTTGCTCGCCTCATCGGCGCCCCGCCGGGCTACGTCGGCTACGAAGAAGGTGGACGATTGACCGAAGCCGTGCGACGTCGGCCGTACGCCGTGATTCTGTTCGACGAAGTCGAGAAGGCGCACCGCGACGTGTTCAACGTCCTCTTGCAGGTACTGGACGATGGTCGCCTCACGGATGGCCAGGGTCGCACGGTCAACTTCAAGAACACGGTCATCGTAATGACGAGTAACATCGGCTCGCAGGAGATTCAGCGGCTCGCGACGGAGAAGGCGGAGGAATGGGAAGTCGAAGCGAAGGTGAAGGCCCTCTTGAAGGACTACTTCCGCCCAGAGTTCCTGAACCGCATCGACGAGATCATCCTGTTCCACTCACTGAGCAAGGACCAGCTCACGCAGATCGTCGACGTGCAGCTCGAATCGCTCCGCAAGCGTCTTGCTCAGCGCAACATGAAGCTGGAGCTGGACGACGCCGCGAAGAAATTGCTCGCGGACGAAGGTTACGATCCGACGATGGGTGCGCGACCGCTCAAGCGCGTGATCCAGCAGAAGATCGAGAACCCGCTGGCGAGTCATATCCTTCGAGGCGATTACGGCGATGGCGACACCATTCATGTCACCGCCGATCGTGCGAAGCAGGAGTTCAAATTTGAGAAGGGTCCGAAGGTGGTTGAAGGTGAGTTAGTTGGCAATCGAGCATAGCGCGGACCGACGTGAACGGCCGCGAAATCGCAAGCGTCGATCGAACACTCGCTTGCGATTTCGCGGCTTTTTTTGTGCTATAGTTGAATCACAATGCTGTCGTTCGAAGACATGATGCGAAAGGGCGGCGCGGAAGCGATCGCTGAAGCGACGCGGTTCTTCATGAAAGACGACCGGGTTCATCAGTCCCTCCGCGCGATCACGACGAAGCTGAAGGAACTGAACATTCCGTACGCAGTTGTGGGCGGCATGTCGCTGGTTGCGCATGGATACGACCGGACGACGGAGGACGTGGATATTCTGGTCAACCCGCAAAGTCTCCCAAAGATCCATGCAGAGCTCGCAGGACTTGGCTATGCGGCGGCTTTCAAAGGGAGCAAAAATCTCCGCGACACCTCAACGGGTGTTCGAATCGAATTTCTTCTCAGCGGACAATTCCCAGGCGACGGAAAGCCCAAACCGGTCGCCTTTCCTCGTCCGGATGAAGACAGCATCGAAATCGACGGAATCCGGTACCTTCAGCTTCCAGCGGTGATCAATCTGAAATTGGCCTCAGGGATGACCGCGCCGCATCGCTTGCGCGATCTGGCGGACGTCCAGGAACTGATTCGCGTTTTGAAGTTATCCGCTGATTTTGCAGACAAGCTCAACCCGTACGTCCGTGAAAAGTTTATCGAACTTTGGCGTGCGATCGCAGCGTCTCGAGAACACGAGTGATCCAGCAGTGACAACCACCATCGCGTTTGAAGATTCGACTCTGCTCCTCTCCGACCCTCACGCGCTTCGCGCTCGCGCGGAATCGGATGGCTTCCTGTTCCTTAAAAACCTTCTTCCGAAGGAGCCGCTGCTCGAACTCCGCCGGCAGATCCTCGAGATCTGCAACAACTATGGCTGGGTTCGTAAAGACCGTCCGCTGGTGGATGCTTTCGCAAATCTACCCGCCATCGCGGAGTCCGACGCCAAGGACAAAACTATGTACGCGATCGGTGTCACCGCGACCGCGTACCGTGACATTCAATCGCTCGAGCTGTTCCACACGATTCCGCATCATCCAAAACTCGTCGGCCTCTACGAAAAGATCTTCGGCGGCGAAGTCTTTCCCCATCCCCGGCACATTGCACGTGTGCTTTTGCCGTCGCCGAGCTTTGCTCCGACGCCACCGCATCAAGACTACATATACATCCAGGGCGCGCATTCCTTCTGGACCTGCTGGTTCCCGCTCGGCGACTGCCCAACGGATCTCGGTGGTCTTGCTGTGCTCAAAGGCTCGCACAAAGAACCGGTCCTCGATGTCACCCGAGCCCGCGGCGCCGGTGGCTTTGAGTCCATCCTCTGCGACAAGAACTATGAGTGGGCGTATGGTCCTTACGCCTGTGGCGATGTGATCACGTTCCCCAGCCACATGGTGCACAAAGGAATGCCCAACTTACTCGGCGACCGAATCCGCCTCTCGTGCGATCTCCGCTACCAACCCGCCGCCGATCCGATCGAAGAAAAGTCCCTCCGGCCGCACTGCGAAGTCGCGACGTGGGAGGAACTCTATCAGCGCTGGACCAATCCCTCTTTGAAATACTATTGGCAGAAGAAACAGCTCAAGATGTCGCCGTGGAACACGTCCCTCGTCACGGCTAAAGAACGAATCTGTTGAGCGAGCACGCGTGACTCGTTCAATAAAAAGACGCGAAATCGCAAGCGACGTTCGATCATCGCTTGCGATTTCGCGTCTGTCTTTACGCTCGATTCGAAGTGCTACACGCTCATGCCGTTTTCCGCGTCGGTTTGTTGAGCACCTTTCATCGCTTCCCATTCTTCGATCGTGATGGTCGCTTCTCGCGCCTGTGAGCCTTTGTAATCGCCGACGATACCGGCCGCTGCCATTGCTTCGATCAGGCGGCTCGCGCGGGAGTAGCCGATTGTGAGGCGGCGCTGAAGGAGTGAAACACTTCCGCGGCGGGTTTCCAGGACCACTCGGACCGCGTCTTCGAAGAGATCGTCCTTCGCGGCTTCGTCGTCGATCGAGCCCGTCGCCTTGATCTGCACCAGTTCAGGTTCGTACTGAGCTTCCGCGAGGCCCTTCACAAGCTTCACGCTGTCGCGGATCTCGTGGTCGTCGATATACGTGCCCTGTCCGCGGATCGGTTTGCTCGCGCCCGGCGGCATGTAGAGCATGTCACCCTGGCCGAGCAGCACTTCCGCGCCGTTCATGTCGAGCACGATTCGCGAGTCCATCTTGCTCGACACGCGGAACGCGATCTTACTCGGCATGTTCGCCTTGATCAGACCGGTAACGACCGTCGCCTGCGGGCGTTGTGTTGCGAGGACGAGGTGGATGCCGACTGCTCGCGCTTTTTGAGCGAGACGCACGATGCTCGCTTCGACTTCCTTGCCGCTGGTCATCATCAGGTCCGCAAGCTCGTCGACAATGATCACGATATACGGCAGCTTCTTGGGGATCTTCGCTTCTTCTTCCGGGGTGCCCGGCTTGAACCGCTCGATCAATTCTTCCTGCGTGAGCGAGTTGTAGCCCTTCAGATTTCGCACGCCGGCCTCGGCCAGCAGGTCGTAACGCTCGTCCATCTTCTGGCACGCCCACTCGAGCACGCTGGTCGCCTTGGCGGCGTCGTTGATCACCGGACACATCAGGTGCGGGATCTCTTTGAAGGGCGCCATCTCCACGACCTTCGGGTCGACCAGGATCAGCTTCACGCGGTCCGGTCGCTGCGTGTACATGATCGACATGATGATCGAGTTGATGCAGACCGACTTGCCCGAGCCCGTTGTGCCCGCGATGAGGCAGTGCGGCATCTGATTGAGCTTCGCGATCAGCGGCTCGCCGCTGGCGTCTTTGCCGAGGAAGATTGGAATGTCGCCTTCCTTGATTTCCTCCGTCGGCGTGAGCTGCATCAGCTCTTTCATGCGGACTTTTTCTTTGACGTCGTTCGGCACTTCGATGCCCACGGTGCTCTTGCCCGGTACCGGCGCGACGATGCGTACCGATTCCGCCTTGAGCGCGCGCATGATGTCGTTCGACAGAGCCGTGATGGCCGAGACTTTCACGCCCGGCGCGAGGCTGATCTCGTACATCGTGATGACCGGGCCGGTGTCGATCTCGACGACCTGCGCCTCGATCCTGTATTCCTTCAGCGCCTGCTCCAGGATCGCGGCCTTGGCGCGGACAAATTCTTCCTGGCTCTCCGCGTAGCTGTGATCGGCTTCGTCGAGAATCTCCCAGTTCGGCAGCGTGTATTCGCCGAGCTCTTTGGGTGGCGGGGGAGCGATCTGCCGCGGTTTCACTGTGTTCGGGAGACGAACGACGATGTCCTTGCGAATGGTGACTTCCGGTTTCGGCTGCGGGACGGCCTGTTCGTCCAGCGGAGGAACAATCGCAAGCACGGACGGGCCAGGATCGGCGCCGTCGATGAACGCTGCGTCCTGCGCCGCGACCGGTTCGTCCTGCGGATAAGTCAGCTCGATCTCGTCATCATCGCGAACTGCGAGCGGGGTCGCATCCCGGTCGTTCTTCACCGTTGATTGCGGCTTCTCGTTCTTCGAGCGACCGATCAGCGGCTGCAATCGAAGCGGCGAATCCTCGTCTTCATCATCTTCAGGATGTGCAATCTTCGAGACGGATTCCTTCGTTCGGAAATTCGGAAGGGCGGGCAGCTTCGGAAGCTCCGGGAACTTGAAGTTCGGCAACTTCACCATCGCGGGCATCTGCGGCGCGCGGTCTTTGACCTCCGCGACCATGTTGCCAACGACGCCCGGCGCCCGGAGCACGAGATCATCCGCCGCGAGGAGCAGTCCAATCAGGAACGAGGTCAGCAACACCAGCCGCGTGCCAACCGTATTGAAGTGATGCTGAAGAAACGTCGCCGCCCCGATGCCGAAGATCCCGCCGTTGCCTTCGGGGAATCCGCTGCGCGAGCCGGGATGAATATGATGCACCGCCGCCGCGAAGGCGATCGTCAGAATCGTCAGTCCTGCGACGCGGAGCCACAGATCGCTCACGCGATTGCGGAACATCACCAGCGCCAAACACACTCCGCTGAAGAACAGAATCGGAAATACGCCCTGCCCGATCGCGAGGAATGAGTAGTACGCGACATACGCGCCGACCGGCCCGCACACATTCAGCACAGGCGCATTCGCCTCGCGAAACACCGCGTGGCTCGGCCAATCGGTCGCATGGAAACTCGCCAGCGACAACAAGAGAAATGCCCACGTCGCGCAGGCGGTGAAAAGAAGCGTTGAACGAAATACGTATGTTCGCTGCATGGTGTTTTGCGTGTGGCTTGTTGCGTGTCGCGTGTTGTTCCCAACAAGCCGCACGCAACATGCAACCATCAATGTCCAGTGTGTCCGAATCCGCGGTGGCCGCGCTTGGTCTCATCCAGACTCTTAACTTCTACGATTTTTACCGCCGGCACGGGGAGGATCAGCATCTGGGCGATCCGCATCGCGCGCTCGATGGTGAACTTTTTCAGCCCCAGGTTGATCAGCGGAACGTGCACCTGCCCGCGATAATCGGAATCGATCGTGCCGGGGGCGTTGATCATGGTGATGCCAAACTTGCTCGCGAGGCCGCTCCTCGGCCGCACCTGGGCTTCGTAACCGTGCGGGATCGCCATCGAAAACCCACACGGGATCAGGCGAATCTCGCCCGGCTTCAGCACGGTGTTCCCGCTCACACCGGCGGCCAGATCAAACCCCGCGGCGTGCTCGGTCATGCGCGTCGGCAGGGGCAGATCATCCGCGCCCGGCTCGCGCCGGATCTTTACAGTTATCGGACGTGGCAATGAGATTCCTCCACGAAAAGGTATCGGATGAAGGGCAGAAGAAGGATGAAGGATCGATGAGCGGTAAAAGCTAGCCACTGAAGCGGCAAGCCCGCTGCGTTAGGCAGCACTCGTACGTGGTGGTTTGCGAAGCGAGGAGGTCATGCGGCGTCCGCGGCGCCAGTCGCCCATCTGGATCAGAGCCTGCATTTCATCGCTCATGGTGGCGGCGATTTCGTCGGAGGATTGCTGAGATGTCGGCTCCGATGCTGGCTCATCCTTCATGAGCTCGAGCATCTCTTCGTCCGTGACAGCGGTGAAGGTTGGCGGATCGTTGCGGAACGGCTTGGGGCGCCGCACGCTCGGGCTGCCGGGAGCGACGTCGACAAACGTAAAATCGTTGTCTTGGCGGCTTGCGATCGATCCGGACAGGATCGCATCGAGCACCTGCTGAACGGTCACGCCCCACAATTCCGCCGCGACAGTTGGGACAACCCAGCAGGCCATAATCAAATCCTCACAACGCCTCGATTTCATCGGACGCCCCGAGCGAGTGGCTTGAAGAATCGGCGTCGCAACATTATTGGCAAGTCCTTTATGTCGCGGAAGATGTGAGCCAGATGTCCGAAAGGCGTTGTCGTCGCCCATAACAAGTCGAGGAGGTGGCATGAATCGGATAATCGCTCGCTCGATGCTCGTGCTCGTGATGTGGCTGACGATTTCGGTTGTCGGTCAATCGACGACTCCGTCGACCGTGTCGCCCGAAGTCCGCGCAGCGATCACGAGTTATCTCAAGGCACCCACTGGAAAAGATGCCGACGCATTGAAGAAGGCGCTCGGTCTCCTTCACGGCGACGTCGCGCTCGCGGCGGAGGCGCTGCGAGCGCACGAGACGCTTACGGTCGCCAAACCCGGCACGTATCACGGCATCAAGTTCACGAGTCTCGGACAAACGTGGGAGTACTCGATTCATCTCCCCGCGAGTTACGACGGCAAGAAGCGCTTTCCCGTTCTCGTCCTTCCCGACCACGGGCTCGTGAGTCCGCAAGATGGCATCGGATTCTGGGAGAATAAGAAAGGCGCCGAAAACCTCATCCTCTTTCGGCCGGTGATCCTCAAATATCAGGAAGACGAGAAGCGATTTCCCAATCAGCAGTTCTTCATCCGCGATGAAGCGATCGCACAGGTGATGCACGATGCGCTCACACATCTGCGGCTCAACTACGCCGTCGATTGCGACCGCTTCGTGATGACCGGTCTCTCGCAGGCGGGGTATTACACGTATTACTACGCGGTCTCATTCCCGGATGACTTCGCCGGGATTGTTCCGGAGTCGGCGGGCGGATTGTCGCTGCATGCGGGTGTGCTCGCCCTCGCGCGGAATCTGAAGGATATGAATGTTCGCATTCTGCACGTCGAAGGCGATCAGATCGTGCCGTACGCGGATGCGCAGACGATGGAGCGTGCGCTCAAAGACGTCGGCGGAAAGGTCGAGCTGATCACCTATCACGACAGCGACTACATCGGCGAGCCTTTCCCGCAACGACATCCGGGGCCGCATCATCTGCGACTCAAGAATGTGCTCGAATGGATTCCGAATCAGCAGCGCACGATTCCGCAGACGTTCACGCGCGTGATTCGATATCCGCAGCAGGGCAACGAAGGGCGATGGATTCTGACTCCACCAGCGAAATTGACGGATACGTACACGGTCACGTGCTCAGAAAAGGACGGCGTTTTGTCGATCGACAAGGGTAGTGGAATCTACCTCGTTTCACCGGAAGATGTGATGGCGCACAAGACGTTCGAAGTGAACGGGAAAGAAGTGGGCGCGCTGCCGGACTTGAAGTTATTGCTCACACGATTCAAAGCGTCAGGAGATCCGGGAAGGCTTGCCGCCGCACAAATCTCGGTGAAGTGAATGTGATGTAGGGTCCGCTTCAGCGGACCGGTTACTCGTCGTTCGAGAAGCAAATAACCGGTCCGCTGAAGCGGATCCTACAAGCGCCGCACAATTCGTTCACTCAATGCTCATGCCCACCCGCGCCGTGCACGTGGCCGTGGGAGAGTTCTTCCTGCGTCGCATCGCGCACGTCGACAACCTTCACGTCAAAGTTCAGCGTTTGTCCCGCGAGCGGATGGTTCGCGTCGATGGTCACGTTGTCGGGATCGACCTTCACCACAGTCACGACACGTGACTGTCCGCCGCCCTGGGCCTGGAATTGCATGCCGACCTTAATGTCGTTCGCCGGGAAGCGGTCGCGCGGGACCGCCTGCACGAGCTGCGGATCTTTTTCGCCATATGCGTCGCCCGGCGGAATGTTCGCGGTCAGCGAGTCGCCCGTGGACTTGCCGGTCAGCGCTTTTTCCAAGCCGGGAATGATGTTGCCCGCGCCGTGCAGATATGCCAGCGGCTCGCGCCCGTTTGAGCTGTCGATCACGTTTCCTTCTCCATCGGTCAGCGTGTACTCGATGCTCACCACCTTCTGATCCTCAATCTGCATGCGGGCTCCTTTGAATAGAACAATCGAGTCTAGGGATTCTCCGCGCGAAACACAGCGGCACAGTTCGTGAAAATGGAAATTGATCGACGGACACCGCGACAAGCACGCGGCGACAATTTGGACACATCGTCTGCGCTTATCGCATCCGCGATCGCGCGCGATCGCGGCTCACGCAATGGAAACGAAAATGTTCGTCCGGTTTTTCCCGATTCCTTCATTTCGGCGCCCGGATTTGCTGGCACCTTCGCTCACCGCACGAGCGCGGCCACGTGGTGTCAATCTCGTTGTCGCAATCGATCGCGCCAGGCGGATCTTGGAAGGAGGTGCTCATGGCTGGGCGAAAACGCCGTTTCCAGGTTTGAGAGAAATTGAATTGAGATCATTTCGACGCGCGACGTCGTGGACGGCGTCGCGGGATTATGTTGTACCCGAACCACACACGTGAAGGTGTCTTATGATGAAACGTTACGCACTCGTATGGACGCTCGCGGCGGCGATGGCGCCGGCAGCTTTTGCGGCGGACCAATCCGCCGATACGTCAGCGCAAGGCGCGCAAGGGCAAAACCAAGCCGCGCGCTCGCCGGATCAAAACAATGCTACGAATGCTCAGGCGACGGGCGCGCAGCAGCAGGGCACAGGACAGGCTGCGTCTCAGGAATCGACGAAAGAGTTCGTGCAGAACCTCGCCAGCGCGAACCAGTTTGAGATTCAGGCCGGGCAGTTCGTGCAGCAGCATGCGCAGGATCAGCAGGTCAAGGATTATGCGAAGAAGATGATCGACGATCACCAGAAAGCCGCCGATCAGCTTAAGTCGATCGCGGAAAAGATTGGCGCGGATGTTTCGTCGCAGCAGCTCAATGCGGTGCATCAGGCAAAGCTGGCCGAACTGCAGAAGAAGCAAGGCGAAGATCTGGAAAAGTGCTACATCTTCGGCCAGGCGGGCATGCACCTGACGGACGTGCTGGCGGTTTCGTATCAGTCGCAGAACGCAAGCGATCCGCAGCTGAAGCAGTTCCTCACGCAGCTTGAGCCGAAGCTGCGGCATCACCTGCAGGAGGCGATTCAGCTCAGCGGCGGGGACATGGCGCGCCTCGCGTCTGAACGGATGGAAGGCGAGCACATGCGCCATGGCGAAAAAGGCGCCAGCGTGAGCGGCGACGCCACCGGTCAAGGTCAGGGCGGCCAACTCAACAGTACCGGCGGTTCAAGCAACTCCAGCGGATCGACCGGATCGAGCGGCGCGAGCGGCCAATCGTCTGGCGGAACTTCCGGAGCAGGCGGTACCTCCGGCAGCTCGTCCGGCGCCGGCACCAGCGGCGGAACGGGAACGCAAAATCCGTAGGAGCGAGATTGGCTTAACCCAGGTTCAGTATCGTTTCTCCTTTGTTGTCGCTCGGCGGCGCGTAATGCGCCGCCGAGTGGTTTTTTGCGCAACGCGTGCGCGCCGGTACGATTGCGTCATGGCATCAATTCTGCGCGCCCCGCGTCATTCTGAGCGAAGCGAAGAATCTCGGGATCGAACACGTGTTCCCTTTTCGAGATCCTTCGCTTCGCTCAGGATGACATTGGTGGCGCTTTGTACGTTCGCAATAGTTGTCGTCGCTCGCGCCGACGACCCTCCAACCATCCCCGTCGGCTACGACGCCTATCGCCAATGGGACAAGTGGTACCTCCAACGGATCGGCGCTCGCACGTACATGCGAAGCACCTACGATCGCGCCGGCGGAAATGAAGGCGCCGACGCGAGCCATTACCTTTATTCGCTCGCCCCGGACAAGAACGTCACGCTCGACGTCGAAGGCCGCGGCGTGCTGTACTTCACGCGTTACAACCACTGGCACGGCAGCCCGTGGCATTACATCGTCGACGGCAACGACACGATCGTACAGGAGACGAGCACGAAAGATCCGCTGCATCCCGTTGCCGATTCCGTTTTCGAACCGCACGACGCGTTCCCCGAACCCCTCGCATTTACCTGGTCGAAAACCCGCGGGGCGGATTTGTCCTGGGTGCCGATCGGGTTTGAGAAGTCGTTTCAGATGGCATATTCGCGGACGCACTACGGCACGGGGTATTACATCTATCAGCAGTACGTTCCGGGGGCGAAGCTCTCTCGCCGGATAGACGCGTGGAATCCGCAGACGCAGCCGGACCGAGATGTACTTCGCTTGATCGGCGATGACGATCGCTTCGGTGGGTCGAAGCCGCTCGCGGCGGCGTTTAACCAAGACACGATCCGAGGCCACCGACGGACGCAAATCGCCGAGCTGCACGGGCCCGCAATCATTCGCTCGCTTTCGATATTCCTGCCGGTTTCAGAGGCACTGGAGGCAAGTCATCTTCGCTTGCGCATCACCTGGGATGGTCGGACCGAACCATCGGTTGACGTGCCGTTGCCGCTCTTTTTTGGCGCGGGCACTCTCTACAATCGCAACGGACGGGAGAAATTGATCGACGCATTTCCCGTCTCCGTTCGATTCGTTAGTGGCTCCGTGAAACTGCTCTGTTGCTTTCCGATGCCGTTCATTCGATCCGCGAGGGTCGAGCTACAAAACGATGGCGCGGATATTGAGAAGGTCGCGTGCCTTATTGGCGCTGACCCGCTGGAAGACCGGGCAAATCAAGTCGCGTATTTCCACGCCACCTATCGCGATCATCCCAAGCCGGAGCGAGGAAAAGATCTGATTCTGCTCGACACCCGACGGATCGAAGGCTCGGACGATTGGACTGGTTCATTCATCGGCACCTCGTGGATCTTTTCGCACAACGCTGTGCTTGGCACGCTCGAAGGCGATCCGCGATTTTTCTTTGATGATTCGGAATCGCCGCAGGGGCACGCGACGGGGACGGAGGAGTGGGGCGGCGGCGGGGATTATTGGGGTGGGGAGAATATGACGCTGCCGTTCGTCGGGCATCCGTGTGGGGCGAAGTCTGTCAAAGATGCCAAGTGCGATGAGGACAAGATTGAGTCGGCGTATCGGTTTCTGCTGGCGGATTTGTTTCCGTTCGGGAAGAACGCGCGGATTCAACTGGAGCATGGCGGGACGAACGAATCGGTCGAGCATTACGAGACCGTGACGTACTGGTACGGATTGCCCGGCGCATCGGTTGTGCCGACGGACAAGTTCAACGTCGCCGATGAAGCCGACGCGAAGGCGCATCAGTACGACTCGCCGACGGCGTCGGACCCCTACGAAATCGTCTCCCGATATGAGCTGGGCGTGGATCATCTGAAGGACCAGGAGGTTTATCCGGCGCAGAAGCTGGTGGGGCGATCAACGACGGGCGAATCGAGCTTCGTCATGAAGATCGATCCTGACAATTGGGGCGTGATGCTTCGGCGGACGCTCGACTATCAGTTCCCCAACCAGCGCGCCGAAGTGTTCGTGTCCGATGCCGATGCGAAAGAGCCGAACTGGCAATCCGCCGGCGTTTGGTACACGGCGGGTTCGAACAAGTGCATCTACTCGAATCCGAGACAGGAACTCGGCGCATTCGAGCCGAAGATCGAAATCTCCAATCGACGATTCCGCGATGATGAGTTTTTGATTGGTCGCGATCTGACGCGCGGGAAGAAGGCGATCCGGATTCGCGTGAAGTTCACGCCTGTGAATCG
>JAICIO010000115.1 GCA_025924315.1 Phycisphaerae bacterium | reverse complement strand
CCGTAATCGCTATCTCTCGGAAGACGAGCGTGAGCGGTCCCTCTCGATCAGCAAAGCACTCTTTGCCGCGCGCGATCAAGTGGCCGAAGGCGTGCGCCAAACGAATCGCCTCATCGCGACGATGCAGAATATTTTGCTCGACGTCGGAAACCTCGGCCGCGTGCCGGTTTCCATCGATTACGTCGCCGCGGTGGACCCCGTGACGCTTCGGCCCGTAGAATCAATCACGGGCTGGGTGGTGCTCGCGATCGCCGCGCGCGTCGGCAGCACACGATTGATCGACAATGTGCTCGTCGCGCCGAGCGAGTTTCAGGAAGTGCAAGAGTGCAAGGATAAGCAGTAAAGGACGCCGTTCATGTGGCAGGACATCATCCGACTTCACTTGCCGTTTCAGCTCCCGATCATTGGCAATGAGTTGGTCATCCACGGCTTTGGCGTCGCACTCGTCGTCGGCTTCCTGATCGCGGTGCAGGTGGCGAAGTTCCTGGCGCGGCGAAGCAAGCTCGATCCGGAAGTGTTCGTCAACGCCGCCCTCATCGCCCTCTTCACCGGCATCCTTGGCGCGCGCATGTCTCACGTGCTCGAAAACTGGTCGGACTTCAGCGATCCGCGCAAAGGCATCTTCGGCAACATCGGCGCGATGCTCAACATCGGCAGCGGCGGACTGACTTACTACGGCGGGTTTCTTCTCGCATTTCCGACGCTTGTGATTTACGCGCGGATGAAAAAAGTTCCGCTTCGCCTCGGCATGGACATTATCGCGCCGTGCCTGATGATCGGCCTGGGCTTCGGGCGAATCGGTTGTTTCCTCAACGGCTGCTGCTATGGCGCGCAATGCAATACGCCTTGGGCGGTGACATTTCCGTACAACAGCTACGCCTACGATGACGAGTACGCACAGAAGGAAGTCAATCCCCCAGACGATCTGAAGGAAGTTGCGCCGGACAATTCCGTCCGCCTGCGCTCCAAGGACGAATTGCAAAAGGAAGCCAAATCGATTGGCGATGATTCGCTGCTAAAGCTCGCCAACCAGCAACGCTCCCTGCCGGTGCATCCCGCGCAGCTGTACAGTTTCTTCACTGCCATACTCCTTGCGTTGTTCTGCATCGCGTACTTCACCGTCCCGCACGTGCCCGGCCACGTCTTCGCCGCGATGATGGTGCTCGAAGGTATCAGCCGTTACACGCTCGAGCTTTTGCGCGTCGAACCCGCCGTCATCGGCCGAATGAGCCTGAGCATGGTCCTCGGCATCGCGATGGTCGCCATGGGCCTGGCGCTGTGGTACACCTTCAGCAAAATGGGCGGCCGCACGGATGCTCTAATCGAATCCCTCCCCACACTAACCCCCGCCGCCGCTTGACTTCTGGGTCTATCGGGCTAAAAGTGTGAGCAACGGGCGGTTGGCGCAGTTGGCTAGCGCACCAGCATGACACGCTGGGGGTCACAGGTTCGAGCCCTGTACCGCCCATTTTTGCCCTGCCAAAGTCGTTTCTTCATCTGCCGGCACTTCCAGCCAGAATGACCCGCGCTTCGGGAATAACTCTCGCGCGCGAATGATTTCATTTTTGCGAGCCGTTTCCCCCAAGCTCTCGCGGGCTGCAACCATGAAATCATTCGCTGAAAAGTTCAATCTCCGAATCGCAACCTTCGCGGCGGTGGTGCTCTTTTTGATTGGGATGCCGATTTACATATTCGCGAAAGCGAGCCTTACGGGTGGAATCGAAGACGCGGGGAATTTTAAGATTGTGGATCTCAAGGCGCTGGGGAATTTTCCGTTCAATGAAGAGACCAGCACCGTCACCGACATCCCCGAACGTTACCGCGCGCTGGATGGGCAGCGCGTTCAGCTTCAGGGCGAAGTGTTTGCTCCCGATGAAGCCGGCGATCGCATGACGCGATTTCAGCTGGTTTACTCGATTCTGAAATGCTGCCTCGGTGGTCCGCCGCAGGTTCAGGAGCGCGTGTTCGTCGAAGTTCCTCCGGACATGCAGGTGGAGAATCTCCACCAGGAGTACGCCAGCGTCACCGGAACTCTGCACATTGATCTGACCCGACAAATGGACCACGCCACGCGCGTCTATGTGCTCACACTCGACAGCATCGAACGGGCACGGTGACGTGGCGTTAATGCTCGCGCTTCATCACCGCGTCCAAGAGATCGTTCATTGCGCTCGACCCCGCGGAACCCACGATGAGACTTGTGCGTGCGGCGGGGCAAAGCATGGAAATTGCCTTTATCCCGCCGTATTTGAGCGCTCCCGGCAGTAGCATCGGATCTTCTGTGGTCGTTACCTGGTCGAAATCAAACCCGCCGAGATCAATCGCAGCGAACTGATTGTCGTCGTTCGTCAGCGCATGCGCCAGCAAGGTCCACACCCCCGCCGGCCCGGCGCCGAGCAACGAAACGGAACGCGGGCTGCGCGAGTTTGCATACGCGATCACCGTGAGCAGATCGTGCGTGCGATTGGCGAGCAGCGTGCGGTTGTAGCCGAAGCGATAGCCGGCGTAGCTGCGCTCGCCTTTGACGGTCGGCTGCGTGGTCGCGGTGGGCGGACGCGATTGGCCGATGTCGAGAACATCCGGCGCGAGGATCGTGTAATGCTGAAGCAGCAGTTTTGTTGTCGCGGTGAGCGAGCGGCCGTCGGGTTCAAAGAGGCTGGCCATGCCTTTCGGGTCACTCCAGATTAGAACAGTGTCCGACTGCATGTCAGCTCGCGAAAGCTCCAGGACTGGAACGGCAGTGTCCTCGCCCGGCCGAGACAACACGCGCTGATGAACGACGACAAAGTCATCGCCGCGCAGAGTTCGCTCGCTTCCCGGCACAACAATGGCCGCCGCGGGCGTTTCCTCGTGCAACATCACTTTCAGCGCCGCGCGGACGACGGCTCGATACTTCTCCGGATCGGCGCGCAACTCTTTGATCTGCGCATCGCTCTCGCGCGACAGATCGGCGCGAAGGTCACTCGTGCTCATCGCATCTTTCGGCCGCGGGTGGTCGGCGTTGAAGACACACAGCTCCGCCGGCCGGGCAGGCACGAACGGCTGCTCGTGAATTGGCTCGGATAATCCAAGCTTCAAGTGACGATTGAGCCAAGCGTAGGTGAATTCACGGCTGATCTGATTGATGTTGTGCGGAAAGGGGAAATGACGCGCGAGCACATTCGATGTTGCGCTATACAGGCCGTAAATCCGCTGCAACTCGGGATAACCGACCGTTTCGATGTCGCTCGTCCAATCATCCGCGCCAATCGCGCATAAGGGCCTCGGCGCGAACGTCGCCGTCAGCTCGATGTTGTTCGTATCAATGCGCAATAGCGACGCATTTTCGCAAATGCATCCGCCCTGCATGTTGCCGGACACCATCACGACCGGAACGGAAACTGCGACGCGGTCGTCGATCGCGCTGAGAAAGATCGTCTGCGTGCCCCCGCCGCTTTCGCCTGTGACCGCGATGCGCTTTGGATCGACGTCCGGCAACGAGCACAGAAAGTCGAGCGCGCGAATGCTGTTCCAGGTTTGCAGGCCGAACGAGCTTTGCAGCCGCAACTCGGCTTGGGCGTCGCGAAAGCCTTCGGCGTGCGGCACCGGCGCGCTGTCGCCCATGCCGACCATGTCGTAGATGAACACGACGCAGCCCATTCGCGCGAGACCCGCGCATCGCGCTTGCAGCGGATACGTCGCGCCCTCGCGAGTTTGCTCGGCGCCGGAATCGAGTTCCTTCTGCACCTGCTCCGGGTTTCGCTCCATCAGCCGACCATTCTCCCAATGCCCGTGCGGCGTGAGAATGGCGGGCAATCGGCCGACTTTTCCCGTGGGCCGATACAGATTACCTGAAACATAATGGCCGGTTCGACTTGCGAAGTAGACCTTTTCGATCGTGTAACCGTCGCGCTCAATCCTGCCCCAGATGACGGGTTCGATCGGCGGACGCGCTGGCATCGGGCAAAGCCCTGCAGCGACGAGAATCTGCGTGCGAAGGTGCTTGGCGCGTTCCTCCCACTCGGTGCGCGTCTGAAATGTCGGCGTGAACTTCGCGGGGTGATCGAGATCATCCAGTGCCACGAATCGTCGATCAATCGGCAGTTGCGGAAACTTCCAAAGCGGCATGTCATCAGCATTCGGCGCAGCCGCGAGCGCGCTGATCGCGACAACCAGAACGCAGCCGATCACACTCACGGAGATCGCCATCGACATCACGCCTTCCTTCGTTTCTTCGGCATCGCGAATTCCACTTCCGTGCTGAGACAGATCCGCGCTCCGCAGAATTGCTCAAGCTGCGTCAGGGCGTAATCATGATCTTCATTGCTCTCGGCCGCGCAGCAATCAGACAGCACCGTGATCGGATATTGGTGCATGTGCGCATCGTGGGCGGTGAACAACACGCACAGATTCGTCGCGACGCCCGCGAGGATCAGTTCCTTCACCTGAAGATGCTCGAGAAACGGCTGAAGCGGCGTCGCGAAAAACGCAGAGTGGCGCGGCTTGAGGATGAGATAATCCTGTCGCGTCGGCTTCATCCGCCGGCTCAGTTCGCGTCCGCGCGCACTCGGTCGCATGCAGTGCTTGTAGAGTTCATCCGGCTCGTTTCGCCAGTGCCCGTAGTTGTCGTTCGCGTAGATGACCGGAATCGAAGCGTGATGCGCCTTCGCGCGAAACGGAATCAACCGATCCGCCATCTTCATTGCCCACGGCAACACTTTTTCCGCGCCGGGGAATTCGAGATCGTTGATCACGTCGATGATGAGCAAGGCGGCGCGAGAGGGATGAATTTTCACGCGGTCGATAGTATCGGAGCGCTGACGCGATGGGAATGTTCACGCTCAACGTGACACGGGCTGGGAAGCCCGTGTCACAACTAAGCGCTCAATCCTTGCGCGCTTTCGCGTATTCACCCATCGCGAGGGACATCGCTTGCAGATGCGCCGGCGTGGTGCCGCAGCAGCCGCCGACGATCTGTACGCCGGCGTCGAGCAGTCGCGTGACGAGGGCAGCGAGGTCGTTCGGCGTCGCGGCGTAGTGCGTCTTGCCGTTGCGTACGACGGGCGAACCGGCGTTGGGCTGGACGATCACCGGGGTTTCGCCCGCGGCGTCGACCAGTTCTTCCGCGAGGCGCAGATAATCTTCGATCGAGAGCAGCGTTCCACAGTTCGCGCCGACGACATCCGCGCCCGCCTGCACCGCGCGATCGATCGCTTCGCTCACCGTCGCGCCGGTCAGCGTCACGAAGTTTCCCCCGGATTTTCCAAAGGCGTACGTCGCGATGATCGGCACGCCTTGGATGCGATGCGCTGCCTTGATCGCGATCGCCATTTCTTCCGGATCGGACATCGTCTCGATCGCAAATGCATCGACGCCGCCCGACTGCAGCGCGCTCGCCTGTTTGAAGAAGATGTTCGACAGTTCACGCGCGGTGATCTGGCCGAAAGGCGAAATCGCGTCACCCGTCGGTCCGATGTTGCCGGCAACCCAGGCGCCTTCGCCGGCGGCGCGTCGCGCGAGCCGGGCTGCGCGCTGGTTGATCTCGCGCATGCACTCTTCGAGTCCATGTCGCGAAAGACCGACGGTCGATCCGCAAAAAGTATTGGTGGTGATGAGATCGCAGCCTGCGTCGGCGAACTCGCGATGGATCGATTCGACCTCGCTCGAGTGATCGAGGTTCCACTGCTCGCAACAGGTTCCACTGGGCAGTCCGCGGGCCATGAGCTGTGTGCCCATTGCTCCGTCAGCCAGCATTGGTCGTACGGAAAGCTCCGCCAGCAGGTGTGCTCGATACATCGGCCGTCTCCATTCCGCGCGGCCCTCCGGGCGAAAGCTTAACGAGCGGGAATGTCACGTGCGCCAAAAATCTGGCGCGCGATCAAGAAAGATTGCGCCTGTACTCAGGCCGATAACGCAGAACCGGCGGAAGGAGCGGGACGATCAATCGCAATGCGCCCGTCACGATCGCCAGACACGTCCGCGAAAACCACGTGCTGCGAAAGCCCAGCCGCTCTCTTACGGGTGACGGTAGCGTCTCTTGCAGAAGGACCCGGATCGGCAGCCCGAGGGGGATGACGTACCAGGGTCGCGTCGGCCGCGCGATCGCCCAGGCGACTTCTTTGCTGATTGGATGACTGCCGATCATCGGATCGTTGAGCACCGATGCGTAATACCGCTCAAATTCGTCCCATTGCTGCGGGCCATAGCTCGTCGGTAAATCGAAATAGGTGCCGAAGATGCGCATGTCTTCGTAGAAGCTCTGCTTGTCGGTAAGCGGCATCGGGCCGAAGAGGCGCTCATACCCCAGGATGGCGGACATGACGAGCGTCGCAAGGACCCACATGAGCAGGTCGATCTCATCGGCGCGGTAAATCGGATCGCCGGGAACATTCGCGGCGGCGGCATCTCCGCGAACGTGCGCGTGCAGGCGACGAAGGCTGTTCGCGACCTTCTCCGCCTCCGCGTGCGTGCCGAAAACGATGCCGTGCACCGCGTCGAGCGTGCGCGTGAGGCGATCGATCGGTCGATCACGAAAATCGCTGTGATCGCGCACGCCCAGTCCGATTCGCGGATGCGAGATCTGCAGAACGGCAGCGGCGGCGCCGTTAAAGAGAATCAGATTCTCGCGGATGATTTTCCAGAGAACGCTATCGGGGGAAAAGACCAGCGCGTCCGAGCGCGCGGACGTTGGAACAACGACGGGTTTCATTCACGAACCCACAGGTGAGAGTGCGTCACCGGCACTTCAAATGCTATGTGGCACAGCCGCCCCCGGCTGTGCGTCGCGCGGCGCATAGTCCCGGCGCGCCGGGACTGTGCCACACGTTTATCAAAGAAATCCAAGCTCGAGCTGCGCGACCTCGCTCATCCGCTCCTTCGTCCACGGCGGATCCCACACAAGCTCGACTCGCGCCGATTTCACTTCGTCCACGGTCTCGATCCGTCGCTCAACCTCACCGGGAAGTGAACCCGCTACGGGGCAACCCGGCGCGGTCAGCGTCATCTTCACGTCAATCTCGTTTTCGGGATTAATGTCGATGGAATAGATTAAGCCGAGATCGTAAACGTTGACTGGAATTTCCGGATCGTACACCTGCCGAATCGCCTCGATCACCTTCTCGACGATCTTCTTCTGCTCCGGCGTGCGTCGCGGATCGAGGGCACGATCGACGACCGTCTGGTGCGACAGCGGCTTGGGGGGTTGAGGAGCCGAAGATGCCAGTTCGCGCTTCAGCTCGTCGACCTTGCCCGAGTGCGGCAGGACGTTGAGATGGACGGCGTCGTGATGTTTGTCTTCGTTTGACACGATAAACGCACGCGAAATCGCAAGCGACTCTGATGACGCGAACCGCAGCGAACCTCGCTTGCGATTTCGCGTCTGTTTTACGAGCAATCACACCTTCTCCGCAGCCTCAGTGCGGATGCGCGAAACCATTGACGAAAGGCCGTTTCTTCGACCACCGCTCAAATGCTGGTCGAGGCCGATCTCCTTGAAGAACGTTTCGACGTCGAACTTCGCGACCGCGTCTGCCTTCTGGCCCGCGTAGAGGCGCTCGAGAATGGCGATCAGGCCGCGCACGATGTCGGCATCCGAATCGGCGATGAAGTTGAAGACCTGCTTATCCTTCGGATCGCGCTGTGAATAGAGATGCACGACGCTCTGGCAGCCATGCACGCGCGTGGTATCGGTTTTCAGCTCCTTCGGCATCGGCGGAAGCTTCCCGCCCATCTCGATCAGATACTGATAGCGCGTCTGCCAGTCGCCGAGCATGTCGAAGTTGTCGAGCAACTCCTGTGCGGCCGCTTCAGGCGATTCCGCGACGGCGGGCGGAAATAAGATCTTTCCATTGGACGATGACGGCGCCGCAGATTGCGCGGGCCGGGGCGTGTAGCTCGCGGTGACTTTGCGAACGGCTGCGAGAAAGCGATCGATGTCGTCGCGCGTGTTGTACGCCGCCATCGACGCCCGCGCGGTCGCCGGGATGTGGAAGCGATCCATGACTGGCTGGCAGCAGTGATGGCCGGTGCGAACGGCGATGCCTTCGAGGTCGAGCAGCACGCCGAGATCGTGCGGATGCACGCCACTCGTTATGAACGACATCACGCTCGCCTTTTTCTTCGCGGTGCCAATCAGCCGCACGCCGGGGATTTCCGCGAGGCGCGCTTGAGCGTACGCGAGCAGTTCGGCCTCGTACGCGGCGATCTTCTCGAGGCCGATGTTCGACACGTAATCGATCGCCGTTCCGAGCACGATTCCGCCGGCGATGTTCGGCGTGCCGGCTTCGAACTTGTACGGCAGATCGTTGTACGTCGTCTTCTCGAACGTCACGTTGCTGATCATGTCGCCGCCGCCCTGGTATGGCGGCATCGCGTCGAGCAGCTTGGCTTTACCGTACAGAATGCCGATGCCGGTCGGACCGAAAATCTTGTGGCCGGAAAAAGCGTAGAAATCGCAATCGAGCGCCTGCACATCGGTCGGGCCATGCGCGACCCACTGCGCGCCGTCGATGAGCACGACGGCGCCCTGCTTGTGCGCGAGATCGATGATCTGCTTCACCGGATTGATCGTGCCGAGCGAATTCGACACGTGCACGACCGAAACGATCTTCGTGCGAGGACTCAGCAGCTTTTCGAATTCTTCGAAGATCAGTTCGCCGGCCTCGTTGATCGGGATCACCTTCAGCATCGCACCCGTCTGCTCGCAGATGAGCTGCCAAGGGACGATGTTGGAGTGGTGCTCCATGTGGCTGATGAGCACTTCATCGCCGGGTTTGAGCGTGGAACGCCCGAGGGATGACGCAACGAGATTGATGCTGTCCGTCGTGCCCTTGGTGTAAATCACCTCGCGAGACTCGGCGGCGTTGATGAACTTCTGGATCTTGATGCGGGACTCTTCGTAAAGAGTCGTCGCCAGTTGGCTCAGCTCGTAAACGCCACGATGAATGTTCGAATTCTCTCGCGAGTAGTACGTGTCGGTCGCATCGATGACGATCTGCGGCTTCTGCGTGGTGGCGCCGTTGTCGAGGTAGACGAGCGGCTTTCCATGGGCGAGCGTTCGCAGGATGGGGAAGTCGGCGCGCATCTTCAGCGGATCGAACGGTTGGGAAGATCGAACAGAAGAATGCGTCGGACTATCGAGCTGCGTGGTCATGAGCCGGATTTACTTCCTGGACCCATCGGTGGGGCAGACATTCCTGTCTGCCATCGGACGCGGTACTCCGCGGGCGATATCCTTCGTGCGTTCAAACCTGATCAGATCGATGAATACATCGATCTGAGGCAGACAGGTATGTCTGCCCCACCAAAAGATGGCGTGCTGAAGCACACCCTACAAGACCGCTTCGTCGTGCGCGCCGAGGTCCGTGATGCGGAGGTCCTGCGGCAGGCCGTGCTGTCTCGCCATGTAATCTTCTAACCTGCGCCTCACCGGTTCGACCTTGATGCGGCGCGTCACGTCGGCGGCGAAGGCATAGGTCAGCAGATGTCGCGCCGCTTGGTACGATATTCCGCGCGAGCGGAAGTAGAAGATCATCTCTTCGTCGAGCGGGCCGATCGTACTGCCGTGCGTGCACTTCACGTCGTCGGCGTAGATCTCCAGCGCCGGCTGCGAATTCATGTTCGCGTCGTCGCTCAAGAGAAGCGTCTTGCTGTTCTGTTTCGAATCCGTCTTCTGCGCGTCCTTGCGCACCAGGATCTTCCCGCGGAAGACGCCGGTGGCCCTGCCCGCGAGCACGTGCTTGTACAGCTCGTGGCTCGGGCAATTCGGAACGGCATGATCGAGCAGCGTGTGGTTGTCGCAGTGCTGCGTTCCGCCGATCAGGACCACGCCGTTGAGCGTCGCATAGGCGTGCTCGCCGGCCATCGTGCAGTTGAGATCATTGCGGCTGAGCTTCGCGCCGATCGTGGCAGCGTGCGAGACGAACGTCGTCTTCGCACCGAGGTCCACCTGCATCGTCGCGATGTGATAGGCATCGAGCGATTCCTGCTGGAGCTTGGCGTGATCGATGCGGCAATCATTTCCGCAGACGATTTCTGTTACCGCATTCGTGAAATACTGCGAGCCTTCCGCACCAACGTAGCTTTCGACGATTGTCGCTTCGACGTTGTCTTCGGCGATGAAAAGCACGCGCGGATGCGAAACTGTCGGCTCATGTCCCGGCTGGGAGATGAACAGCAAATGAATCGGCTGATCAACCGTCACGCTGCGCGCGATCTGGATATACGCACCGTCGCGAATGAAGCCGGTGTTGAGCGCGACGAACGGGTTCTTTTCGACGTCGGCATATCGGCCGAGTTTTGCCTTGATGCCTTCGCCGTCTTGCGAAAGCGCCTGATCGAGGTTTTGGATCGTCACCCCGCGCGGCAGCTTCTCGAGCTGCGACAACTCCTGCACGAACTGGCCATTGACGAACACGAGTTCCGCGGCGGTGTGATGTTCGCCGAAGGTGAAATTGCTCTGGATCGCGCGCGTCGTGCTGTCGGCGCGCTGCTGGCCCAGCTTGAACGGAATCTTCGCGATCGGCGCGACGTTCGTGTGTCGCCACTCTTCGTTGGTCTTCGAATTCGGAAAACCAACTTCCTTGAAGCGTTCCATCGCCGCGCGCCGCAACTCGCGCAGCCACGCGTGACCATTCGCTGCGCTTTCTTCAAGGAGCGAATAGTTTGAGAGATGGATGGTTGAATCTGCCACTTGTGTCATTCCCTTGTGCTCCATCTCCACTCAAGCCGCGTCGCGGTCATCGTTTTCGAGCCAATCGTAGCCTTTTTCTTCCAACTCGAGCGCCAGATTCTTGTCGCCGGTTTTGACGATTCGGCCGTCGATCATGACGTGTACATAATCGGGCGTGATGTAATTAAGCATCCGCTGATAGTGCGTGACAACCAGAATGCCGCGCTCCGGCGAGCGAAGTGAATTCGCGCCGTGCGAAACCGTCTTGAGCGCGTCGATGTCGAGCCCGCTGTCTGTTTCGTCCATCAGCGCGAGGGTCGGATCCATCACCGCCATCTGAAAAATCTCATTGCGCTTTTTCTCGCCGCCCGAAAAACCTTCGTTGATCGCGCGGGCCATGAAGCTCTTGTCCATCTTCAGCAGCGCCATCTTTTCCTTCACCATGTTGATGAAGGCCATCGAATCGATTTCGGGCTGCCCACGATGCTTGCGAACCGCGTTGACCGCGGCTTTCAGAAAGTAATCCGTGCGCACGCCGGGGATTTCGACGGGGTATTGGAACGCCAGAAAAATCCCTTCGCGAGCCCGTTCCTCCGCAGACAGCTCAAGCAGATTCTTTCCCTTGTACAACACCGATCCGCCGGTGACTTCGTACGTCTCCCGCCCTGCGAGCACCTGCGCAAGCGTGCTCTTGCCCGAGCCGTTCTTGCCCATGATCGCATGGACCTCGCCGGGGTTGATGACCAGATCAACGCCCTTCAGGATCTCCCGTCCCCCCGCCCCGGCGACCTTGGCGTGGAGATTTTTAATTTCAAGTAAGCTCATCTCAGTCTTTCGTAGCACGGGCTGCCAGCCCATGCATTCTTTCAATCAATTCGAGGGCACGGGCTGGTAGCCCGTGCTACCAATCAGCCGACGCTGCCTTCCAAACTGACTCCAAGCAGCTTCTGCGCTTCCACCGCGAATTCCATGGGGAGTTCGCGGAAGACTTCTTTGCAGAAGCCGTTCACGATCATGTTCACCGCGTCTTCCAGCGCGATGCCCCGCGTCTTGCAATAGAACAGCTGGTCATCGCCGATCTTGCTCGTGCTCGCTTCGTGTTCGGCGCGGCTCGTGGTGTTCCGCACATCGATGTACGGGAACGTGTGCGCGCCGCACTTATCGCCCAATAGCAGCGAATCGCACTGCGTGTAATTGCGGCTGTTCGTCGCACCTTTGAGGATCTTCACCAGCCCGCGATAGGTGTTCTGACCGACGCCGGCGCTGATGCCCTTGCTGACGATCGTGCTCTTGGTGTTCTTGCCGATGTGAATCATCTTCGTGCCGGTGTCGGCCTGCTGATGATGATTCGTCAGCGCGACGGAATAAAACTCGCCGACGCTGTTGTCGCCTTGCAGAATGCACGATGGATATTTCCACGTGATCGCGCTGCCGGTTTCCACCTGCGTCCAGGTGATCTTCGAATTCACGCCTCGGCAGGCGCCGCGCTTCGTGACGAAGTTGTAGATCCCGCCACGGCCGGTTTCCGGATCGCCGGGATACCAGTTCTGCACCGTGCTGTACTTGATCGTCGCATTGTCCATCGCGACGAGCTCGACGACGGCGGCGTGCAGCTGATTCTCATCGCGCTGCGGGGCCGTGCATCCTTCGAGGTAGCTCACGAACGCGCCTTCGTCGGCGATAATCAGCGTGCGCTCGAACTGCCCGGTGTTTCGCGCGTTGATGCGGAAATACGTGCTCAGTTCCATCGGGCATTTCACGCCCTTGGGGATGTAGACGAACGAGCCGTCGGTAAAGACGGCGCTGTTCAGCGTCGCGTAGTAGTTGTCGCTGTACGGAACGACCGAGCCCATGTACTGCTTCACGAGCTCGGGATGCTTCTGCACCGCTTCGCCGAAGGAGCAGAAGATGATGCCCTTCTCCGCGAGTTGCTTCTGAAACGTCGTCGCGACCGAAACGCTGTCGAACACCGCATCGACCGCCACGCCCGCCAGCGCCAAGCGCTCCTGCACCGGCACGCCGAGCTTTTCGTACGTCTTCAAAAGTTCCGGATCGACTTCGTCCAGGCTCTTGAGCTTCGGCTTCGGAGCTGAGTAATAAATCGCGCTCTGATAATCGATCGGCGGATAGTTGATCATGGGCCACGCATGCGGCTCTTCCATGGTCAACCAGTGTCGATAGGCCTTGAGCCGCCAATCGAGCATCCACTGCGGCTCACCCTTTTTGTGGCTGATGAAGCGCACGATGTCCTCGTTGAGTCCAGGCGGGGCCGAGTCGGCTTCGATGTCCGTAACGAACCCCCACTTGTACTCGCGGTTGGCGAGGTTCTCGATTTCGGTCGTTTCAGTCGGCATGTTCGCTCCGCGAATTCTTCATTGTTGATTCGTCATTGTTCATTGAACGCGCGACGCGCACCAATGAACAATGAACAATCTCAAATGAACAATCCGAACTCAGGCGGTGAAGCTTGAGCCGCATCCGCACGTGCTCGTCGCGTTCGGATTCTTGAAGACGAATCCGCGGCCCATCACCTCGTCCTTGAAGTCGATCTCGGTGCCATTGAGGTAGAGATAGCTCTTCATGTCGACGAGGATCTTCACGCCGTTGCTTTCCATCTCTTCGTCGTTGTCGCCCTTGGGCTCTTCGACGAGATCGAGCATGTACGAGAAACCACTGCACCCGCCGCCTTTGACGCCGACGCGCAGCTTGGTTCCTTCGGCATTCAGTCCCTGCTGGCTGATGATCGTCTTGATCTCGCCGGCAGCCTTTTCACTAAGCAGAATGGGCATCTGACACTCCTGTAATTTTTAAGCCGAAGCCGACGCGAGTTCCTGTTCGCGCCGGTCGGACGGTTGTTTCCGATTTCGTAAGCTCAGCACTTCCAACGGCACCTCGATCCGCCGGCCGGGAATCACCAGGTCCGACAGCGAGACCTCGCGCAGGAAGCGAATCAGCCGATACTGCAACGCTAGTGCCGGGGCATGCCCCGAAAACGATCGCGGACGACTTTGCGGATCGACATCGATCAGCCGCTCGCCGCCGAGGATCGACACCAGATCGTAAAGCGAAACCTCATCGAGGTTTACGCCGATGCGATAGCCGCCCTTGGTTCCGCGCACGCTTTGCAGTAACTCCCGCTGGTGGAGGATCTTAAGGACCTTCATCATTAGCGGAAGAGACAACCCATGTGCCTCGGCGATCACCCGTGCCGAGGAAACCTGATCCCCGCGCTCGACCATATAGGCCAAGGCGATCAGTGCGTAATCGGTATTGATTCCGAGTGGCAACATGAGACTGAATCGCAGTTAGTTCAATATAGGACCGCGACGGTACGAATTCAAGCATCGTCACGTCTGAAGTCACCCAAATATTTAGTCGCGCGGGCTCGCCCCGCGCGAAGCGTCATTTGCCTGCGCGGCGTGTGCGCGCGGGGCGGGCCCCGCGGATAAAACATTGCCGGATCGTTGCTCGTAAACCTTCGCGCGAGTATCACGCCTCCCATGCCCGACCATGGTCCGCTGCTGACGGACTTCCGACGACTCGCGGAGCAGATTCGCGCGCGACTTCAAGCGGATGCGAAGTTCGAACTGACGGTCGAAGATGCGCTTTCCGTTCAAGTCGAACGCGGAATTGTCTTTCGCGATGCGATGATCGGACCGGTAACGCATTCGGCGTACGTCGATCGCTTGATCCGGATTGGCAATAGCGATCGACTCGAGAAAACTGTCGTCGTTGACTCGAGTGGTCACCCTCGTCCTGTTTATCGCGCGCTCCTCGTTTTCGCATGGCTCAGCGCCTATCAGCTGTTCTACGAAACCCTTCCGCGGAGCGATTTCGGGCGATGGGAAGAAGGTCTGCGGCCGTGGTGCGATTTGCTCGAGGCGGAACTGACGCAGATCGCGTGGCCCGCCGGCCCGATGCCTGCGGGGCGCGGATCGAGCGCATCGGAGGCCGCGTGGATAGCGCTTGCGCTGCGCCTCGCCGGAAAGATTTACATCCGCGACGCGTGGACGGATCTCGCCGCCGATACGTTCGGCAAAATCGTCCGCGCACAAGCCGACAACGGCGCGTTCCTCACGACAACTGGTTCAGACAATCCCGAAACACACTGGTACCACGAGCTCGTAATCCTGCATGCCGCCGCGAGCTACGCGGTCCGCGCCGAGGATCGCACCGTAGGCGCCGCGGTGGCGCGAAACACGCTCTTCCATCTCAATGAAGCGCAACCCGACCACGCGACGAACCAGCCCTGGGGCATCTTCGCCTTCGCCTGGAATGACAAAACCCGCATGCTTGCGGATGATCTGCTTCATAATGCAACTGTGCTCGGACAAACCGCCTCGTCAGCCAGCGGTGTTTCTTTGATCCTCCTCGCCGATGCCCTATACTGCCTGAATCTGTTTTTAGAAAAATCTCCGCGCTAACGCGCCTTTAAAACGAAAATCCGATGTCCGAAACGACGACGAACAACACCATCGACCCCGAGCTCCTCACGATCCTGCGCTGTCCGATCACGCATAGCGCGCTTAGACAGGAAGGGGATTTCCTCATCGCAGAAATCGGTGGCCTCGCGTATCCCGTTCGCGATGGCATTCCCGTGATGCTCGCGGAGGAAGCGAAACTTCCCTCGGGATTTTCCTCGCTCGACGAATTCAAGCAGCGCTTCGGGCACGCGACAAACTGATCCACCATCTGAGCGATGGACGATACGCCCCCACCATCCCCGCGGCCGAAACGCTCGCTGGGAAAATGGATCATGCTGCTGGTCGTCTGGTCGCTCGGCCTGCTGGTGTGGATCTTTTACGTCATCGCGATTGGATATCTGCTGATGAAGTTTTTGATGTGAGTTCGTTTAGCCGCGAGCTCGCTCGCGTTGGTTTTCGACGGGAAAACATCGCGAGCAAGCTCGCGGCTAAACAAAAAGTATCACGCCTCGCGCAGGTGATATGACTTGATCGTCGTCTGCTGAAAATCCGGATACGCGTTCACATCGTGTTCGGCGAGATCGCATCCATCAAACTCATCCGCCTCCGTCACACGAAGCGGCCCGAACACGCGCGCAATCGTAAACACCAGAAAGCTGACAACGAGCGTCAGCCCGATCGCCGCGACGATTCCCGCGGCTTGAATGCCAAGTCCGCGCATTCGCTCGCCCATCGCAATCCCGTGCGGCTTGAGCAGCCCCGCGGCAAGCGTTCCCCAGATCCCGCCGACGAGATGAATCGCGATCACATTCCCCGGATCATCGATGCGGAATTTGACGTCGATGATCACCGTCGCCAGCGGAACAACAATCCCCGCGACGATGCCGATGATCACCGCCGCGATCGGGCTCACGCCCGGCCCCGCGGTCATCGCAACCGCTCCGCCGAGTAGTCCGCTGCACATCACCAGCACATCGACTTTTCCATAGCGCAACCGCGCGACAAACAGGCTCGTTAGCGCTCCCGCCGATGCCGACAGCATCACATCCAGCGCCGCCACCCACACGACCGACTGGTTGATGGTCACTGCCGCCATCACGTACGGCACGAACGCGATCGTCATCACCAAAACGCCCAGCTGATTCAGCACCAGACTGTGCCCCGGAATGAAATTCGACGACCGATCGCGGTTATACTTCCCCACCCGCGGCCCAAGCAGCGCCGCCGCGACGAGCGCAACCGTCCCGGCCGGGATGTGCAAAATGCTCGCGCCCGCCTGATCGACGTACGCCATGTGCCGAAGCCATCCGCCCCACACCCACTTGGCGATCGTCGGCATCACGAGCGCTGACAGCATGATCGACGACAGCACGCTGACCCGGAACCGCGCGCGCTCGGCGATCGCGCCGTTCACTACGCCCGTGACTGCCAGCACCAGCGCGAGTGCGCCAAATCCGGTCGCCGTCACGTCACTGCGCGCGCCGATCGAATGCCATGGGATCGCAAAATACGGATTCTGCTGCTGTTGAAGGATCGCGCTGCCGATGAGCCAGAAGCAGATCGTCACGACGGCGAAGTCGACGATGTTGCGCATCACCGCGCTGGCGGCGTTCTTCGAGCGCACGAGCCCCGCCTGATAGAGCGCCTGCCCCAGCCGCATCAGCAGCGCACCGGCTGCAAGCGTCACCACCCAGATGGGCTCCATGAGAAATGCTCCTTCCGCGACGAAGTTGTACCGGGAAGTTGTGGAGGCGTACAGAAAGAAGACACGAAGGCACAGAGGACGAATCAGGCACGCAGGCACCGAGGCACGAACGGAAGCAGACCTCTTCTGTTTTCACTTCGTGCCTTCGCGCCTACGTGCCTTCGTCCCTCTTTGTTACACTCCGCTCATGATCCGTCGAGAAGTAGGCGACGAATACTGGCTGATCGCGCAGAACGATCACGCAATTTTATCGGGTCAACTGGCCGAACAGTTCGGCGGACCCGGCATCCAATCGCCCACACAATCCGCCATCAGCGGCATCGCCATGCACGACGCCGGGTGGCCGCTGCACGACGACGCGCCGACCATCAACAACGACCACATTCCCATAGACGTTTTCGAATCGCGCCGCGAGGTCGCGCTGAAAGTGTGGACCGCCGCCGCCGACCGCGCCGCCGCCGTCGATCCGTACGCCGGCCTGCTCGTCAGCCTGCACAGCCTCGCCCTCTCCGTCTTCGCCGCGACGCAGACCAGCTTT
>JAICIO010000114.1 GCA_025924315.1 Phycisphaerae bacterium | reverse complement strand
TACTCCCCCCCCCCCAGTGGGGGGCGGGTGGGGGTTCCCATTAGGTTGTGCGTACCCTGGCCCAAAACCCCCCGCCACTTCAATGCCTTTCGGCTCGATCAGATTGAACCGATTTGTGCGGGCTCGGGAGCAGGTCGTGCCGACGCGAGCGACTCCCCCACGCGCATGTCTGCGATCTGATACTTCTCGCTCTGAGTCAGGATCTGCCGCACGCCCGGCATCGGGCGGCACACGACCATCGTTTGGAACCCAAACATACTGGGCAAGAGTTTCGCCAGCACGCCCGCGATCTGGCCGAGGAGTTTGCCGAACGATCCGCCGATCACGGGGCGGAACGGAACCGGCACCGCGAGCACCTGTTCGATGTTGTAACCACAGTCGCGCAGCATCGTGAGAAGCGACGCGCGCGTGAAAAGCCGGCGGTGCGTTGTGTCAAGAATGCCGCGCTCGCCGTAGTTGAATCGGCCGAGCAGAAGCGTCACGCGTAGCGAAAGAAACGCGATGTTCGGGGTGGTGATGATCAGCCGCGGCGATTTCTGCGGGGTGCGCGACGTGGCGCTGTCGTTGCGCAGGTGAACGAGGAAATCTTCCGGGTCGGCGACATGCTCAAGCACATCGAGCAGCAGCACGACGTCGTATTTGAATGCGTCAAACGCGAGCGGCCGCTCGTCGAGACTTCCCCGAATGAATTCGCTGACGGTTCCGTCGGCCGGCGCGAGCTGATCGACACCGGTCACCTTTACGCCGAGCTCCTGCACCTTTTGTGCAACGCGACCGGATCCGCTGCCGATATCGAGCACGGTCTGCGGCGCAAACTTCTTGACCAGCTCGACGGCCATCTCCTGCGATGGATACATCGCGCGGCTCATGTCCGCGTGCGGATGCGCGCGCAGGTTGCGATACTTCAGCGCACACAGCATGCCCATGCGATGCGCGCGATATTGCAGCGTCGAGAAAACGACGTCCTTCGCATACTTCATCCCGGGAACGTGACACACTTCATCGCCGTAGTGCGTGGGGATCGGAAACTCGACAATCTTCGCATCGACGTGAAACGCCTGCAGCAGAATTTCGGTGTCGAAGTGAAAGAGGTTCGTGTCGATCTCGAACGGAACCTTTTTCAGAAACCGCGTCGAGTACGCGCGATAGCCGGTGTGATATTCGCTGAGGTTTTTGCCGGTGACCTTGTTCTGGAACGTGGTGAGAAACCGATTCGCGAAAACTTTGTACCACGGCATTCCGCCGGCGCGGGCGCTTTTCACGCTGTGCATCCGGGTGCCGAGGATCACGTCGGCGTCGGTCTCGCGCCACGTCTGGATGAACTGCGGCAGAAGTTCGGGCGCGTATTGCCCGTCGCCATGCAGGAGGATGATGAAGTCAAACCCCGCGTCGATGCCGATGCGATAGCCGAGCTTCTGATTTCCGCCGTAGCCCTGGTTCACGGGGTTGCGAAGCAGCGTCACGTTCTCAACGTTGTGCTCCTTCACCCATTCGGTCGCGAGTTGGATCGACGAATCGCGCGAGGCGTCGTCGATCATCAAAAAGTGCACGTCGTCGCGGTTGTACAGCTCCGCGGGGATGCGCTCAAAGAGCCGCCGCGTGTGCTTCTCGGCCTGGTAAGCGACGATGAACACCAGCACGCGGCCGGCGCGAGGATGCTGCGGATTTTCAGTGAATTCGAACGTCACAGATGGAAAATTCTATCGTCGAAAAACGTTGAAGGCGAATTGCGGGTTTCGTTCACTTAGCCGCGTGGGCTTGCCCCGCGTGAAAGGTCCATCACCCCACGGCGTCCGCGCGGGGCGAGCCCCGCGGCTAAATGGTCCGATAACACGCGCTACTTCTTGATCGTCGCAAGCAATCGCGCGGAAACGGGCACCTGAGTCGGCGGAACGTTCTCGTCCTGCGTATCGAACATCACAAACGTTCCGGTGATACGGACCGCCATTTTCTCGCCGGCGCCTTCAAACTCCACCTTCACCGACTGCGGCTGAAGCTGCTTCTTTCCGCCTTCGAGAAAAATCCCGTCCGGCGAATCGTCGCGCTCGGTCGATTGCGCCGCCTGATACTGAACGCTCGCGCCGGCGACGTTGCTCACGTCATCGACGTCGTCGATCGTCATCTCGATGTAGTAGCTGTTGCCTGTGTAGTTTTCACTGATGGCCGCGGGTGGATCATCGCTCAGCAGCAGCGCGTGAACTTTGTCATCGCGGACCTGCAAGTTGAGCTTGGCGGGTGGAAATTCGACGCGCTGATTGTCGATGACGAGATACGACGGCGCGGGTTGAGTCGACGCAACCGGCGTCGGTGTGGATGTCGGCTTCGGTAACGGTTTCACAGCGACCGTCGTTGGCTGACTTGTCGCCTTCGGCGCAGAGGCTGTCGGCGCGGCCTGCTTTTTATCACAGCCGCAGATCACAGCACAAATCATCAGACAGAGGAGTGGTCGGACTCGCATGTCGCTCCCGGTCGCACACATCAAGCGACCTTTCCGCCCGGGGCCAGCATACAATAATCCATGACGCGTGTCGCCCCAGTCATTCCGGCCCCCACCGACATTCTATGTGAATCCTGTGGATATGTACTGAATGGACTGCCTGAGGACGGGCGTTGTCCGGAGTGCGGCGCCGCCATCGCGGAAAGCTCGCCGTCGCTTCGGCAGGATTCCTTGTGGGAACAACGACCGTCGATTCGATCGTTTCTCGCGACGAGCAGCGCGGTGATTTTCAAACCGACAGCCTTCTTCCGCGCCACGAGCATCCGCGATGACGTGCAACTGGCGCGCCGCTTCGCGTGGATTCATTGGTTGATCGTCTCAGTCCTGCTTGCCGCGACGGCGGTGCTCCATCTGCACATCATTCTGCAGTCTCCATTGTCGCCCTTCGTGATCACGTGGCTGATGATTGGTGTTACCGTCGGCGTATTCGTCGTTTTGGAATTGGTCACACGCCTCGCCGCAAAACTCACGGCGTGGGAGGCCGCGTATCGCGGATATCGATTGCCCTATCGGCCCGTGTTGCGCGGGCTCTACTTCCATGCAGCGCATTATCTGCCGATCGGGCTGATCGCGCTGTTGACGCTGATCGCGAGTCAGTTCGCACTCAATCATTATCCGGCGCACTTCACCTACGATCGCTACGCCTACATCCTCTGTGCCGAAGTCATCCTCGCGGCCGGGTACTTATTCAAAACGTACTGGATTGGAATGAGAAACATGATGTACGCGAACCGCTGATCACCGCATAATCTGCGGCATGACTCGATCCGCGGGCGGACGATGGGCCTCGTTCCTGATCCTCGTTTTCCTCGCGGTCCTCGTTGCGTATTTCCTCTTCTACACGCCGGCGGGCTCGCGCTGGCGACATCGCGAATATGTGCACGAGCGCGTGCATGAGCATCCGATCATCGCGCCGGCGGGGTTTGTCGTTTCGTACATCATACTTGGCGTGCTCGGACTGCCCGTGTGGTGGCTTCAGGTCCTCGTTGGGTTTTGCTTCGGATTGCTCCCCGCGGTGCTCGTGTGCGAGGTGGGATCGACGCTCGCGGCGGTGACGACGGTGAGCGTCTCACGCTGGCTCGCCGCCGATTTCTTTCACAAGAAGGTCGAGTCGCATATGGCTCGATTACGCTCGCTCGACGAAAAGCTCGGCAAGAACGGTCTGCTCGTCGTGCTGACGATCCGCATGCTGCACGTCGTCCCGTTCAGCATCAGCAATTACGCGCTCGGCTTGATCGACGTGAAGTTGCGCGACGTGGCCATCGGCACGTTCATCGGCGGAATCACCACCAACGCCAGCTACGCGGCCGCTGGCGCATATGGAAAGCATCTGCTGCACAATTGGAAATTCATGGGCGCGATCATCGGCGTGAATTTGGTGACCATCGCCGCGATGTGGCTGATTCATCGTCGATTCGAGCAGATCAGAAGAGCTCGGGCTGCGACGGCTGGGGCTGCGAACTCGACTGTGTCTTCAACCACGAGGTGATCACGCCGACCACGTAATCCTGTTCTTCGCGCGACAATTCCCGTCCTTTGGCAATGTGATGCCACTTCATCAAACATCCGCGGCAACAGGTGGCCGTCGCATGCTGCGCGACGAACACGGGATGCCCGCGCCATGGCGTTTGCTTCCCATCATTCACGGGTGAAGCCGGCGCCAATCGCTCCGCGATAAACCGTTTCGCATGCGCGACGACATCCTCGATCCCCTTGTCGCGCAGATACGCCTGGTCCCGCGGACCAAGCTTAAACCTCGCGCGAAATGGCGACCGCTTGAGCGCTTCGAAAAGTTCAGAATGCTGTCGCATTGGGCAAGGAATTGTAGGGTCCGCTTCAGCGGACCGGTTATTCGCCTCTGGAATATGAAAAAGTAACCGGTCCACTGAAGCGGACCCTATGAATCAGCAAGCTGTGGCGCATGATCCGTCGCCTTGATCCACTGCAAATACAAACCATGCGGCGGCGCAGTCGGGCCGGCGGCCTCGCGATTTTTCGCAGCGAGCATTTCGGTGATGGACTCCGGGGCGTAGCGACCCATCCCGATCTCCACCAACGTCCCCACCATGATGCGGATCATGTTCCACAGAAAGCCCGTGCCTTCGATGCCGATGATCAACCTCGGCCGGCGATAGTTCACCTCGCAGGCCAGAATCGTGCGCACGGTGTTGTCTCGCCCGTGTCCTGGCCGCGCGAAGCTCGCAAAATCGTGCTCGCCCGTGAACAACCGCGCCGCTCGTTGCATTGCGTCGATGTCGAGCAAATGCCACCGGTGCCACGCAAGGTCAGCAAAAAAAACCGGGCGATCCGGCGCATTCCAGATTTGATACTGATACCGCTTGCTGCTCACCCAGCGGATGACGTCGTAATCATTGGGCGCCGGCTGGATCTTTCGCACAAGTATGTCGGATGGCAGCCGCGAATTGATCGCCATCCGCATACCGTTCAGCGGAATCTGCACCATGTCCGTGTCAAACATCGCCAGCTGGCCCTTCGCATGCACACCCGCGTCGGTGCGCGAGGCGCCGACGAAATTGATCGGATGCCCGACTACCGAAATGATCGCCTTGCGCACCGTTTCCTGGATCGTCGGGATGCCTTCACCTTCGGCCGGCGCATTGCCTTTGTACGAAGGCAGCGCCGGCTGCGTCTGCCAGCCGTGGTACTCCGTCCCGCGGTAAGCGATCGTCATTTTGTAACGCTGTGTGGGCAAAGCGAGAGAAGTGTAGTCACGAATCCACGTGTGGCACAGCCGCCTGCGGTTTCGCAGATCAACACGCATTCGATCTGCGAAACCGGAAGCGGCCTATCTCACATCATTCTCACGAATCCGGAATCGTCAGCTTATCGATGAACTTCTGGATCAGCGCGTCCGTCCCCTTCCGCTGGTCTTCTGGAAATGAGATTCGATACGCGATGAAGTTGCCTTTCACTTTGATGAGATACGCCTGCGAAATGATCGGTTGCTTCTTGCCGAGAAACGCGTCGGTGTAGCTGTACACCGCCTTGTGTCCGACGAACTCATGATCTTTCTGCGTGAGCGTCCACTTCTCCTGTTTGAGCAGCTTGAACGAGGGATGGACCTGCTGAATCTGATCCTTGATCTGCTCGAAGTGCGCGTCGAGACCGATGTTGGGATCGGGATAAACGTACACCGTCGCGATGATGCCGACGATCGTGTCGTTGTAGCCGACGGAAATATCCGCCCCGTCATCGTCGTAGCGATAGACATTCACGCGATCGAACGTCGCGACGTGCGTCGGGAACTCAAAATGCGTCGGCGCGTGAACGTAAGTCTTCGAAGCATCGACCGGAACGGTCGTCGGCCCGGCGGCGAGCGCGATGGGCGAAAGCAGAAGCATCAAGAGCAAAATGAAGCGACGCATCGCACGACATCTTACCCGATCGGCACCCAATTGGTGGGACCGACATTCCTGTCGGTGACCGGGCGCGGTAATCCGCGACCGAATTGCGTCGATGAGTACATCGCCGCATCACAGGTCCCGGCGCGCCGGGATGCCACCGGGAGCTCAGAGAACGCTCATCGAAACACCTCGATGTTCTCTTGAATGAACTGGACGAGCGTGATGGGCTCTTTCTTCCCGACATCACGAACCGTCTTCGTCACGTTCGTGAAGATCCCTTCCTGTAATCCTTGCGACAGCTCGTTGATCCCATTGGCGAGCCATTCGGAGATGCCCATCTGCGTCATCGCTTTTTTCGCATCCTCGAACGTGACATTCTGGTAGCTGACGTGATGGTCGGTCAGATTCGTGAACATCTGCGCGATGTCGTGATAGGTGAGCGATTGTGGGCCGGTGATTTCGTAAGCCTTACCTTCATGCCCCGGCTCGGAAAGCGTCGCGGCGGCGACCGCGGCAATGTCGCGCACGTCGACATACGGCGCGCGACCTTCGCCGGCGGGCTGATAGATCGTCCCCGCCCTGATCATCCCTGCCATCGCGAAGAAGTTCTGCATGAAAAATGTCGGCCGAAGCATCGTCCACGCGAGGCCGGACGCGCGCAGCTTGTCCTCGACCTCGCCATGCATCTTCGCAAACGTGCGATTCGATTTCGGATCTGCCCCCGCCACAGAGAATTTCGCGACGTGCTTCACCCCAGCCCGCTTGGCCGCGTCGATGAAGGCGCTCTGCAGATCGACGAGATCCGGCGCCGCCGGTGAATTCAGCAGCGCCCGATCGACATCCTCCATCGCCGCCTCGATCGATTGCGGATCAGTCAAATCGCCATGCGTGATCTCCACCTCATCCCCGAGCACCGTCGCCGCCTTCGCCACATCCCGCACCAGCACCCGCACCCGCTCAGCGCGACTGAGCAAAGCCTTCACAATCGGCACCCCACTGGTTCCCGTGGCTCCGGTGATGAGGATCATGGCTGTCCTTTCAGTTGATCTGGTCTGAATCCACCTCCCGATGATACAATAGCAGCATGAAGCACGAAGTAGCCGAAAACATCGGTTCTACAGCCGCGCCGCCGACGGATGAGTCTGGCGATGTGGATTTGAGTTTGGTTGACTGGATGCTTTCCCTCACGCCTACACAGCGTTTGCAACAACTGCAAGGCTTCGTGAGCTTCGTGGAATCCGCAAAAAAGGTCGGGGCGGCTCGTGACGAACTTCATTCAGCTTCTCAAACGACTGATTGATCACGATGTTGAGTTCATTGTGATCGGCGGCGTCGCTGCAACCCTTCAAGGATCAAGCCTGGCGACGCTTGACCTTGACGTCTGCTCCCCAATGACTGATCAAAATATCGACCGCATCCACGCGGCGATGCATGGTTTGAACGCGTACTTCGGCCAGCGACCTGGGCGATTGCCGCTCTACGACGATCCGAAGCGTCTGCACTGATTCAAGAACATCTATCTTCGCACGGATCTCGGCGCGATCGACTTCCTTGGAGATCTGCCGGGCGTGGCTGCGTATTACGAGATTCTCAAAAACGCTGAGGAGTTCGAGGTCGAAGGCAGCCGAATCAAGGTACTCGATATCGACACACTGATCGCTGCGAAAACAGTTGCCGGACGCGAAAAGGATAAAATCGCGGTTCGACATCTACAAGCGATCAAGCAGCAGAAATCAAAGGCTGGCGACGAAGAAGGGAAACGCTAGATCAACTTCTCCGCGATCTGGACGGCGTTCGTCGCGGCGCCTTTTCGGACTTGGTCGCCGGCGACGAAGAGGTCAATGCCTCTTCCATCGTCGCGACTAATGTCCTGGCGGATTCTTCCGACCAGCACATCATCCTGGTGACTCGCTTCCAGCGGCATGGGGAAGTGATTCTTTTCGCGGTTGTCGATGATCGTGACGCCGGGGGCTTTGCTGAGGATTTCCTTTACCTGCTCGGGCGTCATCGGACGCTCGAATTCGATATTGATGGATTCGCTGTGGGCGCGCGGGATGGGAACGCGCACGCAGGTGGCGGTGACCTGCATCTTCGAATCGCCGAAGATTTTGCGGGTTTCGTTCACCATCTTGTTCTCTTCTTCGTTGTAGCCGTTCTCGCTGATCTTGGTGTTGTGGCAGAAGAGGTTGTTGACGATCTGGTGCGGAAAGAGCGTCTTCTCGATCGGCTTGCCGGAGGCGTACGCCTTGATCTGCTGCTCGAGCTCGTACAAACCCTGCGCACCGGCGCCGCTCACCGCTTGATACGTCGACACGACCAGCCGCTTCACGCGATTCACTTTGTGCAGCGGCCAGACCGGCACGTTCATGATGATCGTGCTGCAGTTGGGATTCGCGATCAGGCCGTTGTGCTTGAAGATCTGTTCGGGATTCACTTCGGGCACGACGAGAGGGACACCGTCTTTCATGCGGAAGGCGGACGTATTGTCGATAACGACCGCGCCCGCAGCCACCGCGGCCGGGGCGAATTCTTTGCTGATGCTTCCGCCGGCGGAGAAGAACGCGATCTGCACGTCCTTGAACGAGTCCTTGGTGAGCTCCTCAACCGTGTATTTCTTTCCCTGAAACTCGATCTGCTTGCCGGCGCTGCGGGCACTGGCGAGCAGCTTGAGCGATTTCATCGGGAACTTTCGCTCCGCGAGGACGGTGAGAAATTCCTGACCGACGGCGCCGGTCGCGCCGACAATGGCCACGTTCACGGACATGACTGCTCCAAGCGAGATAAAAGTTGCGCAGGACTGAGGTCAAAGTGGAAGCATGGCACTCAGTCCTCAGTCCTGTTCAACTTTCCACTGAGTGTGCCAACAAATTGAGCCACGACTGCCCGATTTGATTTTCGCAAACGACTGTGATGACCTCACGCCGAACCAGACACCGGGCAGCTCCGTCAATCGGAACTACCGCGTCTGTTTCGTCGTTTTCGTGGTCGTCGTTTGCGTCATCGGGCCTTCGTGGCTCGCTTCAGAATGCAAAGGACAATACTGTCAAATCTGCCCCGAAAGTCAAGGCGAAAACAAATCTTTCTTCCACCGAAATCGTACTTCGCGATCAGAAAAAACCGTTCGCCAAAGAGGCACAGAAAGCACAGAGCGAAAGTTGAATCCATCCCTGTGCTCTCTGTATCTCTGTGGCGAATGTTTCACTCTCAGGTCTTCGACGCGCTCGCTTTGTTCATGTCGTTGATGAAAGAATTGGCCTCCGCAATCGAGGCGTTCATGTCTTTGATGAGGTTGTCGACGTCGGTGTTGATCCCAGCGGCCGTTTGCTGAAGCGACGAGATCGCCTCGGCGTTGAGGTTGTGCTTCAGATAGAGCACCTGGTCATGAAACGCCGCGAGCACCGGGTCCATTTTGCTCGACGCCTGCTTCATCACTGTGATGAGCTGGTTGTAGCGATCTTTGGTCTGGTTCAGCTTCTCTTCGCTCGATCGCCGAAGATCCGCGTTCTGATATTCGCTGAGCTCGCCCTGCCATTCCTTGAACATATCGTTCGCGACAGACTCGACGGATTTGATCTTGTTTCGAACGTCATTGGCGCGGCTCTCGCTCGACTCATACGCGCTGTTGAGCTTCTTATATTTCGCTTCGAGATCTCCGCCGTTGAAACCGGTGACGGATTTGAATTCATCCAGGGTCGTCTG
The DNA here is from genome assembly GCA_025924315.1 of Phycisphaerae bacterium. Classification (GTDB taxonomy): domain Bacteria; phylum Planctomycetota; class Phycisphaerae; order Tepidisphaerales; family Tepidisphaeraceae; genus JAICIO01. The sequence goes on along the minus strand of JAICIO010000114.1, from coordinate 7,817 downwards.
GAACTGCTTCTTGGCCGCCTCCTGATCGTCACGCGCATCCTTCACGCGATCGACGAGGATGTCCCGCTTTTCCCAACCGAGTTTCTGCCACGTTTTGTAGTACGCGGATTTGCAACCAGTCGTGAGCGCGAGTGCACAAAGAGACAGACAAAGCAGGGTCGAATGCGAGCGCAGCATGGGTGATCTCCTTCGCGAAGTTATCGCGAGTATATCAGAGCCAACCGCGCTTCGGTCAACTGACTACTGGGCGCCCATCGGAATGACGTAGTGCCACGTGTTGCTGTTCTGGTTTCGCAGCACCCAACCCGCTGGTGGATTCTGCATTGGGGTGGCGCCGCGCACGAGCGGCCAAGGGGAGTTCCACGGAATTGACAGTGACGTAGTCGTGCTTTGCGGCGCGTTGAGGATAAGAGCGCCGGTGATGACGTTCCCTCGATATCGAAAGGTCACGACACGGGTCTGTTCGGTCGCCGGCTGTGTGGTTGGCGCGGGCGAGGTCGCGCGCGCGGTGGGCGCGAGGGCAAAGCATCCGACAACCGCGAGTGCGCACAAGATGCTCAGGCGATTCATAAAGCCTCCGAGGCGTGAAAGGATGGACAGTCCAGTCCCTTGGACGTTCATGCCACCCTGGAGTTTCATATCTTCTTTAGCAGAAGTGAAGCAGATTATCGGCGGCGCTTGTGCCGGCGGTTGATGGGGATCTTGCTGCCGATCGTCCGCGGGGGAAGCGGAATCGGGGCTTGTGTCCCCGTTGCGCCCGTCGCCCCGGCAGGAAGCGTTCCATACGCGCGTTCGAAGCGATTGACGATCGGCTTGGGCGGGCCCTGCGGAAGCTCGCCGGGCTTTTGCTCCGTCCAATCGGATGGCGGCGGACTTGCCTCGAAGCCTTCCACCGTCGCCGGCGGAATGATCATGTTGATCAGCCCTTCGACCTTGGTGAGCAGATCGCCCTGGTCTTTTGAGACGAACGAGTAGGCCTTCCCCTTCGCGCCCATGCGCGCCGTGCGGCCGATACGATGCACGTAGGCCTCAGGATCTTCCGGCAGGTCGTAGTTGATGATGTGGCTGATGTCCGCGACGTCGATTCCGCGGCTGGCGAGGTCTGTCGCGATCAGCACGTCGAACTTTCCGCCACGAAAATTCTTCATCACGCGCTCGCGCTTGTTCTGCGCGAGGTTGCCATGGATTTCACGACACTCGATGCCATCGGCATGCAGCCGCTTGGCGACTTTTTCCGCTCCGCGCTTCGTGCGCGTGAAGACAATCGCCAGATCCGGGTTCTCGCGCAACAGCAGCATCTTCAGCAGGCGATATTTGTCCCAAGGTTGAACCGAAAAATAATACTGTTCGACGTTTTCAACGGTCGGTTTCTCGTCTGCGCCGGGCGCGATCAGTTTCTCGACGGGCTCGCGCATGTAACGACGAGCGAGGCGTTCGATCTCGTCAGAGAGCGTCGCGCTGACGAACATGGTCTGGTGTCCAGACGGTCCCACTGCTGAAGCAGCGGGCTTAGTCGAACCTTCTTCCGACTTCTGCGCGTCTTCCCCTTCGTGCCTCTCCTGTCTTTCAGAAACCCCCTTCACGCGCGAGAGAATATTCCGAATGTCATCCCGGAACCCGATGTCGAGCATGCGATCGACTTCGTCGAGCACGACGAAACGGATGTTCTCGAAGTTGATGATTCGACGGTCGAGCAGATCGATCACGCGGCCGGGCGTGCCCACGAGAATCTCCGGATGATGCTTGAGGAACTTCATCTGGGCGGCGATTTTCTGACCGCCGTAGACGGCGACGCATCGGATCGGCGTGAACTCAGCCAGTCGTTTGATCTCCGTATCGACTTGAACCGCCAGCTCGCGCGTGGGAACGAGGATGATCGCCTGCGTCGAAAGGCCCTTCTCCGCCCTCTGCAGGATCGGGATGGTAAACGCGGCGGTTTTGCCTGTGCCGGTGCGCGCTTGTCCGAGAATGTCGACGCCCGCCAATGCGCGCGGGATCAGCAGGGCCTGGATCTCAGATGGCGTGACGAATTTCGCTTCGGCCAAGGCTCGCAGGATGGAAGGTCGAACGCCCAAGGCCGCGAAGGCTTCAGGCACGGGGGGGTGTTCTGTCTTGTCACTCATTCGATGCGGCAATTCATGATTTAAGATTTTCGGACGGGATTGTATGGGAGCGCCGCGCCCGCCTCAAGGAATGCCAAATGGCGGGACAGGGCATCAGAGCGGGAATGCACGCCAAATGTATGCAACCTGTCTGCATCGACGCGACGAATCGTTCGGTAAAACCGCGTCAGAATTGCTTTGTCCCGTTTCGGTCGGCGCGACCGCTTCGAAATTCGCAAACAAAATGCACGCCTCGCTTTTCTGCAGATTGACGTGCGAGAAACCCTATTTCGAACCGGACCATTCGTCCTGACTTCTGTAATCTGGCGCACGCGTTGCAGCACAAACTCCCACCCCGAGCGCGGTTCGCGGCGAGTGTGTCGCCGCATCCAATCGGGTGAATGAATTCTGATTTTTCGCCCGCCCTTCCCACGCGCGATGTGTCTCCCGAGGTTGACGGTTGTGTAACCGTCGCCGGTTGCGGGACCGGATCACGTGGCACGGGGCGAGACCAGATCGAAAGGAGATCGTTATGAAGAGGAACCACATTCAGATACTCGCCGCTGCGGCACTCGCGGTCGGAGGATTGGCATTTGTGCCGACACTTCGCGCCGCCGACGATGCCGGCACCGCCGCGCAGAATGCCGCGAACAATACGAGCAATGCGGCTCAAAACGCCGCCGACAAGACGAGCGACGCCGCTCAAAGCACCGCCGACAAAACCTCCGACGCCGCACAGCGCACCGCGGACAAGGTCAATAGCGACGTGAATTCGAAGGATCAGGCCAAAGACGCGAAGGACATCCGCGAAACGCTCAAGGATGTCACCGAAGCCGCCGTCAAGAAAGGCACCTTCGACGATCTGACCGAGCGCCTCGCCGCGCCCGATCGCCAGCGCATCGGCAAGTTCGCCGATCAGAAGTTCGACGACCTGGACGGCCGCGCCGATGAGTTTCTGAAAGACTGGAAGGCGAAGTACAACGAGGACTTTGACATCGACAAGGCGGAGGACATCTACAACGACCAGATGGTCTCCATCTCGACGATCAACCCGGGCGAAGCACGCACCGCGGGCGAAAAGATCAAGGAAGGCGCGAAGGACGCTGGTGAAGCGATCAAGGACACTGCCAAGAGCGCCGTCGGTAAAGAAAGCGCCGAGGACGCCGCCAAGAAAGACGCGGATCGCCCCACAGCGACCGCGACGATCGCGGCCAGCCACGGTCTGCCGGAAGTGAAGCTCAACCTGGTGAGTGAATACCCCAACAAGTGGAAGCTCGATCTTCCCGACAGCATCGATGGTCAGAAGCTGAAGGACAGCGTCCTGAAGCACCTGACGATGGTGGATGAAGACAAGGCCAACTGGCCGGCCGACAAGGCGGACGCCTATCGCATGGTGTCGCATCACATGCTGCTGGCGGTTGCGCAGTCCGGCGATGAAGGCGCCACCCCGGCCGCGGGCACGCTCACGCCGTCCACGCCGAGCAACACCCCCGCCGCTCCCGCCGCTCCGAGTAACCCGTAAGCTGCCCGATGATGCGCAGCTGACGATTGCGATGGACGCGAATCCAAACGATTCGCGTCCATCGTATTTTCTACGATCGCACAAGATGTGCAAATAGAGAAGCCACCGACGCACGGGTGGGAAAGGGTCACCCGAAACATCGGTGGCTTTGTTCGTTCGTCAGTATCTTCGTTTAGCCGCGAGCTTGCTCGCGGAGGCCGGCGCGATTCGCAGCTACACCGCGAGCAAGCTCGCGGCTAAACAATGCGCACGCTCCTCAGGCCGCGAGCGGCTGCGTCGAGAGATAGAGCCCGAGCATCCCGCGATCGACTTCATCCATATCTTCAAGACGGCCCGCGACGTCATAGGCGCCGTCGGTCACCTTCTGCACGCGGGCGATGCTCATCCAGCCCACCCATTCACGCTTCGGCTGCATTTGTCCGGTTTCAGTGCTGACGAAAGGCGAAATGCCGGCGTAGTCCGGCAGCTCAAGGCGCACGCGGATCTGCCCGTCGGCCTTCACGTTCTTCTGCTCGGTGCGGATGCGCACCCCGCCGGCGGAGAGATCGACGAGCTGCCCGAACGGCTTGCCGACTCGACGTCCCCCGTCCCATCGCTCCACGCTGATTCCCTGGTGGTCCATTTCGTGGCGGCGGTGCTGTCGGCGCTCCTTGCCGCTCTTGTCCTGCTGCTGGTTCGAGGTGCTGATCGACTCGTTCTGTTGGAAGATATTCATAGGCCCTTTCTCCTGTGAATCTGGGTTATCCTGCAGAAGGAGCATCGGCGTGATCTGACCCACACTTTTGTTAATTTAGGTAATTTAAGCGGCCGAGGTATTTCAGGGGATTATCGGGCGTGGAATGATGATAAAATGATGAACAACGGAATTTCGCGGTCGGGGTATTACCCATGGAACCCCGGACCGCAGAGATCGAAAAACGTCGTTTCCGACCCCGCCACACCCGATTCCACGCTATTGCGGTTGCAACGAATTCCGTCTTGACAATAGTCGTTATAACAGATAATATCGGGGCATGATCCAGAAGCTCAAGGATGAGATCCGCCCCGCCCGACCGGCCAGTTTCGAACAGGAAGTGTTCGTGAGCGCCCAGCGCGCCGCCGACTTTCTTCTGCGGGACTTCGAGGAGCTTCTCAAGCCTCACCACCTCTCCCCCACGCAATACAACGTCCTCCGAATCCTGCGCGGGGCCGGCACCGGTGGGATGGCCTGCCACGAGATCGCCGAGCGGATGATCACCCGCGATCCGGACATGACCCGGCTCCTGGATCGATTGGAAGAACACGACCTGATCAGCCGTTCGCGCGAAAAACAGGATCGGCGCGTGATCCGCGTGCGGATCGCACACGACGGGCTGGCCTTGCTCAGGCAGCTGGACGACTCCGTCCGCAGCCTGCACCGCCGGCAGCTCGGCCATTTGGGCGAAAAACGCCTGCGTTTGCTGGCAAAACTGCTCCAACTGGTGCGCGAACACTGATTCGTATTACTTATGTAGGGACCTCGGTGATGAGGCGCCCGCACCGGATGAATGCGTAGGGTCCGCTTCAGCGGACCGGTTATTGATCCGGCCGAAAGACGAGTAACCGGTCCGCTGAAGCGGGCCCTACAAGACAAGTGAGTAAGAACTGGAATTCGCGGACGACTCGATCGTCCGTTTTTAAAATAGATTTACTTGTTGAAACAAGTATAATTGGAGATCATCATGATTAATGTCATCAAATCCGAAGATCGATATCACGCCGACCACGGCTGGCTCGACACGCGCTGGCACTTTTCGTTCGGCGATTATTACGACGAAGAGAACATGAACTGGGGTCCGCTGCGCGTCTTCAACGACGACGTCATCAAAGTCGGCGGCGGGTTCGGAGCGCATCCGCATCGCGACATGGAGATCGTCACGTACGTGATCGACGGCGTGCTCGAGCACCAGGACAACCTCGGCCACAAAGCGCAGCTCAAGGCGGGCGAGGTGCAGCTGATGTCCGCGGGTAAAGGCATCGTTCATGCCGAATACAACCCGTCGAAGACGCAAAACGTGCATCTTTTGCAGCTCTGGATCATGCCGCGGACGAAAAACCTCACCCCGCGGTGGGATCAGCGTCCATATGATCTCGCGCAGCGCACCGGGAAGCTGTTGCCGGTGATTTCCTCCGGCGACGTGCCGAACACGATGCCGATTGACCAGGACGCGACAATCTACGTGTCGCACCTGAAATCCGGCACGAGCGTGACGCACGAGTCGGCGCCGAAGCGCCATGCGTATTTGTTCGTGATCAAAGGCGAACTGGATGTGAACGGCCAGGCGCTGAAACAAGGCGACCAGGCCCGCATTGCGGATGAACCGTCGCTGAAGCTGAACGCGACGCAGGAGAGCGAGCTCATCCTGCTCGACATGGCGGCGTAAACTCTCTGTGTGTCATTCTGAGCGGAGCGAAGAATCTCGGGATCGTAGACCGTTCTCGAATTCGAGATCCTTCGCTTCGCTCAGGATGACATTGCTGGATGCTTAAACATAAATGGTGTGCTGGAGCACCTCCCTACAACATTCACAATCACCCAACACGGGTAAAGGAGATCGTGATGCGTTCGATTCGATTGATTGCAGTTGCTTTGATTGCGATCGTTGCATCCTCAGTCCGTGCTGCAGACACCTACACCGGCGATCCGGTTCACTCGTCGCTCATCTTCAAGTCCACGCACTTGAACAACACGAGCCATGTCTACGGCCGATTCAACGCGCCGAAGTCGACGATCACCGTTGACAACGGTGACCTCGCATCTGTTGAAGCATCCGTCGAGACGAAGAACGTCGACACGGGCGTGGAAAAGCGCGACAACCACCTGCGCAGCCCGGATTTCTTCAACGCCGCCGAGTTCCCGCAGATCACCTTCAAGAGCACGAACGTGAAGAAGACCGGCGACGGCAAGTACGAAGTCGCCGGCGATCTCACGGTGCACGGCGTGACCAAATCGATCACGGCAACCGTAACGAAAACCGGTGAAACGGATGACAAGATGATGGGCCATCGCACCGGCTGGGAAAGCACTTTCTCGCTCAAGCGCAGCGACTACGGCATGACCAAGCTGATGGGCCTGGTCGGTGACGAAGTCGAAGTGACCTTCGCGGTCGAAGCGCAACGGAAGTAATCCGCGCACCGCACGGTCGTCATTCTGAGCAAAGCGAAGAATCTCGGGATCGGATACGTCATCCCAAGTCGAGATCCTTCGCTTTCGCTCAGGATGACATCAACCATCATTTCCCACGAGACGACTGCATGGGCTCCGAAGGTGTTGAAGTTCCGATCACCGTCCAAGACGCGCTGCTTGGCATTGTTTTGCCTGGCGTGCTGGCGTTCATCGTCTTCGCGATCGGCTGGTTCCGAGGGCGCAAGAGCGATGCTCCTCGCACTGCGCACTGGACCGCCCCCCTCGCATTCGCGATCGCGTTTGCCGTTGGATTCATCGACGTCAACGGCGGCGTGCCTTCGTTCCCGCCGGCGGAATCTTCGCATCGGCTGTTCTTCGTCGTGCCAATCGTGCTACTCGTAGCGCTCATTTTGAACGTGCGAAAGCTGCCGGGTCTCGTCCGGATCGTGATCGTCGAGCTCGTCGCCGCCGTTTTGTTCCGCTATGTGTTCGCATTCAAGCTCAACACGTTGATGCCCTGGCAAGTATGGATCTGGGCTGGATTCTGCGCCATCGTCACTTTGATCTTTTGGACCGCACTGATGCGCTACGCGATATCGGCGCCGCGCATTGCGACGCCGCTGGCGCTCTTCATCCTCTCCGGCGCGGTCAGCCTCGTGTTCATGCTGAGTGATTCGCTGAGCAACGGCCGATGCGAGCTCACGTTCGTCGCCGCGACGGGCGCGGCCATCCTCGCCGCGGTCACCTTTCGTAACTTCACGCCCGCCAGCCCCGGCGGAATATTCTTCTTCGCCCTGATCACAACGCTTCTGATCGGGCATACCTTCGTCACCGCCGGGCTTCAAACACTCGACATGTGCCTCCTGCTGAGCGCGCCAGTCGTGCTGTGGCTCGCATCGCTCATTCCACAGAAGTGGCGAGCGTCGCGGCGCGTCGTGGTGCAGCTCCTGCTCCTCTCGATTCCTCTTAGCATCGCGACGGTGCGAGCTGTAATAGCCTTCAACCATGCGAATCAGTTCTCCACGCAATCCGGCGGGGAGTCGGATCT
>JAICIO010000113.1 GCA_025924315.1 Phycisphaerae bacterium | reverse complement strand
TCGAACCCAAGAAATAACCGGTCCGCTGAAGCGGACCCTACAAAGGCGCGCGGGAATTAAATGAGAACCGTAAATTTCGTCGCACGATCCCCTCTGGCCCGCGCGTCCATGCCACACCGAAAGTCATTTCGCGTAACCCATCTTGATCAGCCACGCCAGAAGCTGCGGCGTCCACGTTTCCTTCATCCCGACACCATGCGGGCCGAGCGCTCCGCGGACGTATTCGACGGGGATATTCTTCGCCTTCAGTGCGGCGACGTAGGCATCTGAGTTCGGACCGATCAGGACCGCCTGGTCGTCCACCGAATGCATGACAAACGCGGGCGGCGTCTTTTCGGTGACTTGCTTTTCGTTGCTTAGCAGATCGATCAGTTCCTGCGACGCCTCGTCGCCGAGCAAATTCGTACGAGATCCTGCGTGCGCGCCTTCGCCCATTGTGATGACGGGATAGACCAGGATCTGCACATCCGGGCGGCATGAGAAGCGATCGATGAAATCCGCGGCGGACTTATCGCCGTAATCGAAATGCGTCGCGGCGGTGCTGGCCAAGTGCCCGCCGGCGCTGAAGCCCATGATCCCGATCATGTGCGGATCGAGATGCCAATCGCCAAAGTGCGAGCGAACGTACCGAATCGCGCGCTGCGCGTCTTCGAGCTCAACCGGGTGATGGTACTTCGGTCCCAGCCGATACTTCAGTACAAAGGCGGCGATGCCGTGCTCGGCGAAGAACTCTGCCGGCGGCGATGACTCATGCGCAGCGAGGCCTTGGTATCCGCCGCCGGGGCAGACGATCATCGCGGCGCTCGTCGGCACCTTCGGGAGATACGGCGTGATCGTAGGGATGTCCGCGTCGGCCTGGCCTTGGGCGCCGGGTGCGTCGCCGTCCCAGAGGCGAATGGCCTCGCGATCTTTCGGTTTCGGTTCAAGCACAACGTGTCCAATCGGGCGGACATTTTCGCCCTTCATGTCCCGCCGCGAATCGCCCAGGTCTTTGCGCGCGGCTTCGAGCAATGCCACCAATTTCTTGTCGATGTCCGGGTGTTCGCTGATGACGTTCTTCTGTTCTCCCGGATCCATCGAGAGGTCGTAGAGCGCTCGCGGGATCTTCGCATCCGGCTGCTCGAACTTGCCATACCCGCCGAACTCTTCCGCGAGCGTGGTGACGACCTTGAGCTTCCATTTCCCGCTCCGCACCGCGCTGAGCTTGTCGCCATTGTAGTAATAAAATGCATCGTGCGGCGTCTTCGCGCCCGCCTTGTCAAGGATGAGGTCGGAGATATCTTTGCCGTCGATAATGCGATCGGTCGGCAGGGTTGCGCCGGCGAATTTGGCCAGCGTGGGATAAATGTCGAACGCGACGGTCAGCTCCTGCGAGACTTTGCCCGCGGGCACTTTGCCTGGCCAGCGCACGATGAACGGCTCGCGCTGTCCGCCTTCGTTCGTGCTGCCCTTGCCGCCCTTGAGCGGCGTCGCGAGTCCGCCGTCTTCGCCCTTCGCTAGCCAGGGACCGTTGTCGGAGGTGAACAGGACGATCGTGTTCTCGTCGATGTTCAGCTCTTTGAGCAAATCAAGAATCTTGCCCGTGCTCTCGTCGAGCTGTTCCATCACATCGCCGTAAAGCCCGCGCTCCGATTTCCCATGGAACCGCTTCGCCGCCGCGATGGGAACGTGCGGCTCGGTATGGGCGAGATAAAGGAAGAACGGCTTGTCCTTGTTCTCTTTGATGAACTTGATCGATTCGTCGGTGTAGCGATCGGTGACAGTTTCGAGGTTGATGTCGCGCTCGACGATGTCGTTCCCGCGAACGAAACAGTTCGGCGGCATGTCCGGCGTGTAGAGCAGGCCGAAATAATAGTCGAAGCCGTGCGCCAGCGGCATGAACGGCTTCTGATCGCCGAGGTGCCACTTGCCGATGCACGCGGTCGCATACCCGCGCGTCTTCAGCAATTTCGCGATCGAGATTTCGCTCGGGTTCAAACCATACGGCGCATTGCGATAAAGCACCCGCGTCTGCCACGGCTTTCCGCCCGGGATCGGCGGAATCTCACCCATCCCCACGCGCTGCGGATAGCAACCCGTGAGGATCGACGCGCGCGACGGCGTGCACACCGACGAGGCGACGTAAAAATCCGTGAACTTGATCCCCTCCGCCGCCATCTGATCGATCCGCGGAGTCTTTAAACCGACACCGCCATAGCAACTAAGGTCCGCATAGCCCTGGTCGTCGGTCAAAATGAAAACGATGTTCGGCGGGCGAGTAGTCTTATTTTCTGCCCGAACAAACGTCGCGAAACACGAGAGGAAAACGATCGCCCCGAGAAACACACGTCGCATGCGACTCCTCCAAATTGGATGTGGAGGGTTCATCGTAGCGAACAGTGAGGTCGAGAAAAAGAACAGTTTGGCTTCAATTATTTACGATCCGGCGGTGTTTTTGCGCAGTCGGTCGATTTCAGTCGCGAGGTGAAGGCAGCGGCGGTGCCCAATTCACTTCACGCGCGAGCGCGTCCTGTTGCCATTCGGCGGCGAGGCGCTTCTGTGCCGTGGCCGCTTCGCTAAGCGTCCCTGCGTAAAACAACATTCGCGATGCCCCCCAACCGAGCGGAATTCTTGCAACCAACCAGAGACCGAAACTGTCGCGGCTGAATTGCCGCGTCCTCTTGAGTCTGTGGTCTTCTGGAACTGCGACCTTAGAAGATGTGATCCCCGGACACCACAAGGGGAGATTGCGCCCATCATCAAAGTTCGCAGCGAAAATCCGATCATACTCCGAGTACGGCTCACCCATTCGCGGCAACGTCGGCGCGTAGGCGACGGAAGCGGTGCTGATCGTCGTCTGAAAGGCACGTTGCCCATTCGTTGGCGGCTTTCCAGAACTTCCAAGACGCGCGCATTCGCCATCTGTAATACGCAACTCCACCAGACCTCGCGTTCCGCTCGCTACGAGCAAGACGTGATAAGGCAGGGGCAGGCGGTAAATGGGCAGTTCACGCTTGCCGGAAAAGTCTCCTATTGCGGGGTCAGTTGGCCTCTGCTCAAAACCCGGCGCATCAATCAAGATGTACGCGAAGTCGTCCCGTGCAACGCGCAGTCTCACCAGTCCGTTCGCCTCCGTTTGGCCGGCGACGTCGTTGGGGATCATGCCAGCCATCCCCTGGTAGTTGATTGTGATCGTTGCGTCCGCGATGGGCTGGTTCGATTCCGCATCAACCAGATGGAACTGAACGTCCTTGAACGTGTGTAACTTGCAGCCAGACAAGAACACGATCGCGCACGTGGCAATCGTGGCAACGCGCTGGTGTTGTTTCGATGCAGCGAGTTTCATTCCCCCGGAATGTAGCTGATCACGCCCTCAAACGGACTGCTCGCCGTCGCGTAGCGCTTCTTCGGAATTCGACCGGCCTGGTATCCGAGCCGGCCGGCTTCGAGCGCGTGGTTCATCGCGATCGCCATCTTTACCGGGTCTTTCGCGTGGGCGATGCCGGTGTTGAGGAGGACGCCATCGGCGCCGAGTTCCATGGCATGCGTGACGTCCGATGGCGTGCCGACGCCGGCGTCGACGATCACCGGATAAGTTGGGTCGTTCTCTTTGAGCAACTCAAGACACAGCGAAATGTTCAGCGGATTAAGAACGCCCTGACCGGAGCCAATCGGGCTGCCCGCGGGCATGACGCTGGCGGCGCCGGCTTCTTTAATTCGCACGGCCGCGCGCGGATCGTCGCTGCTGTAGGCGAGAACGGTGAAGCCCTCCTTCACGAGCTCCTTGGTCGCCTCGATCGTGCCGACGGGATCCGGCAACAGCGTTTTCTTATCGCCGAGCACTTCAAGCTTCACCCACCCGGCGCCTTTGTTCCCTTGCTTCTCGAGCAGATCGCGGCCGAGCAAGGCGACGCGGATCGCATCGTCGGCGCTAAAGCACCCAGCCGTGTTGGGCAGAATGATGTCCTTGCCCAGGTCGAGAAAATCGAGCAGGCTGCGGCCTTCTTTGTCGACCAATCGTTCACGACGAACTGCGACGGTGACGACCTGGCAACCCGACGCGTCGAGCGCCTGTTTCATCACGTCGTAATTCGCGTACTTGCCCGTACCGACGAAGAGGCGGTTGTGAATCTCGTAGTTTTTGATGCGGAAGACGTCTTGTGACATACCCACAATTCTAGGAGGAATTCGTTGCATTTGTAGGGTCCGCTTCAGCGGACCGGTTATTTCTTCTCAGCTTCCCCCGCCGACGAAGGTGACGATTTCGATTTGGTCGCCTTCCTTCAAGGGCGCGTCGTATCGATCGCTTTTAACCAGTCGGCGGTTGAGTTCGATCGCGACCTTTTCTGGTTTCATGTTGAATTGTTCGACGAGGGCGCGGACGGTGGTGCCTTCGGGGACTTCGCGTTGTTCGCCGTTTACCTGGATCTGCATTGACTCGAATCGTAGCGCGCTAGCGCGGGCCCCGCAATGCGACGTGGATGTAGATGATCGCCGCGGCGAGGAGTGCGAAGGCGATGCCGCACCACGCCTGCAGGCGTTGCGCGACGAGGGCATCGGGGAGTGGGCGCGATTCTTTCCGCATCTGCCAGAGGACGACAATTCCGAGAAAGAGCACGATCGCGATGCCATAGATCGGCAGTGGGAGAAATCGGTCGGCGAGCGAATACTGTCGGAGATGCTCGAGCTCCGCGCGTGGGTCGCGCGAGCCGGGGAGGAAGATGAAGACGATCGACGCCGCGACCATGAGTAAGCCGAGCCACGCGGTGAGCAGGGCGAGCCACGCGGGGGCGAGGGTTGGATTCGGCATTGGATCGATCGGCGGAAGGGGTGGGAGAGAGTCGTCTCGGCGCGCCACGCCCCAAGCGTAAAAGTTGCGAAGAATTCGATCAAGAGTAACGCGAGCGCATTAATTCGGTATGGCGCGGGCACGGGCTGAAAGCCCGTGTCACGATTGTGGTGTTACGAGGGAATATCGCCGCGTTGTTTGAGGGCTTCGATGTAGATGCCTTTAAGCGGCTCGCTGGTGAGCGTCAGTCCGCCATCGGTTTGCAGCGTGATCGTGTACAGCTTCCCGGTTTCGAACATGCCCCACACGCCTTGCCCCATGGCAACGCGGACGCCTTTGCTTTTGCGATAGGTTTCGTCGTCGTAGAGCTTCCAGAAATTCTTCCACAGGTCCTGTTCGAATTCGCTGACGTGCGGATCGGCGCCGCGATAGACCGCGGGGATCTCGCCCGGCGTGTCGATCGCTGCGGCTTGATCGGGAGATTGATTGTCGCCGTAAATCCGCTTGAAGAGGATGATGCTGTGCCCTTTGAGCGGATCGTTCTCTTTGACAAAGTTGTGATCGAACTCAATCAGCAGGCCGTCGATGTGCGCGTACCTGCCATCGATCGTGAAACTCTTCGGGGGAAGCGAATGCCCGTCTGGCGCGTATTCGACGAAGAGCAGCGTCGTTTTCAAAACGCCATCGACCGTCTTCTGATCGGTAACCAGGACTTCCGCGCGGCGCTTCTCGCCCGTCAATCGCGAGACGACTTGCTCGAGCTGTCGCGATTTCTCCTGCTCGCGCTGGAGCTGGATCGCCGTCTCGTCGTGGTGACGATAGAGATAAATCCCCGTCGCCCCGACCGCGAGGAGGAGCAGCAGCGCGAAAATTTTTCCGAGAAAGCGGAGCATCCCTTACCAATCTTATCGGTCGAACCAGCGGGGTTGCTGAATCAGGAACCTGCTGATTATCGAGCTTTCTCCGGCGCGGCCGCGGGTTCGATCTCCGCCGGCTTCGTGAGGTTCGCGTTCTTCCACAGTTTTTCCAGCGTCACGCGGTCCGTCGCCAGGATGGTGACCTTTGATTCCTCATTCACGCTGCCGAGGTATTTGCCATCCGGGCTGATGTAGTGCACTGTGCGTGCGCCTTCGTACCCGAGTCGATCGGTGACGGGAACTGCACGCACCTTCTGTCCGCCGAGTTCCACAACCTCTTCGTAACCGACGTCGATGAAACGGTTCATCACTTCGTTCCGGTCACTCACATAGCTTGCAAAGACGTACGTTTTGCCCTCGTACTTCGCGACGAGGCGGGGCAGAAGATGGCCCAGCGCCTGGGGCAAATACCACGGCGGCAGCTCCTGGTTCATGGGCGGCTGCGCGGTCTTGGAAACGTGCGTGACGTTCAGCGTGTATTCATCGATCTGCCGCACGGGCGGTTGCGTCGCATCTTCGCCTTTCTTTGTTTTTTCGCCGGGCAACAAGTCCGGATCGATCACCGAGCGCGTCTTCATATCGCTCGCGCCATATTCGGAGAACGGCTGCTTTGTTCCTTTAGCGCCTTGCACGAGGCCCGACGTCTGCCACGCTTCGTGCCGCCGATTCAAGGTGACGAACATCCACGTTTCCGCATCCACCTGCTGATCGGGACCCGGAACGGTTCGCGAGCGAATTCCGACGAGAACACCGGCCGCCTCGGGGTTCGTCGCTTCCTGAATCACGCCTTTCTTCGGGAGGTCCGACGCTTCCTCCTCGACGATGTAAGAGTAGCCAATGTCTTTGCCATCGCGAATCAGGCGCAGCCACTGCTCCTTCACGAGCGATTCGCGAATGCGGGACGGAGTGAGATTCACCAGCAATCCGCGCGTGCGAATCTTGCGATCGATCACGTCCTGCTTGAGCTGATCCTGATCCAGAACTTTCACCGAATCGATCACGCGACCGAAGATATCAACCGCCGCTTTGACGTTGGCATCTTTATCGAGATCGCCGGTTTTCGGCGCCGGCGAAGTCATGTCGAAAATGTAAAACGCACGGGAAGTGTGGCCTTCGAGCGGCACGCCTGGCGTATTGTTAAGATAAGCAGGAATGATCGCTTCCTGCTTCAGGATGTTGTCCAGGCCAAGTTGATATCGAACCGCGATCATGCCGACCGGGGTATCGCCGAGATTCGTGGTGTCCTGCCGTTTTATCTCAAGCCCCGGAATCTGATTCTGCAGCTGCGCGCTCAGATACTCCACCATCCCGTTGGTGACCACGCCGTTCTTGTCTTCGGTTTTCGATAGTGGCATCGCCTTGCTGAGCGACATGAGCGAAACGTGCAGGTTCCATTTCTTGTCCTGGTTCACGTACTGCACGATCTCGTCGCCGTTTCCGGCGCGATGAATCTGCGTCGAATCGGCCGGCGGTTTGAATGCGATCCCCGCAGCGGCGCTTTCGAAGGTGGGGCCAAGTCCGGCGATCGAAACGGGCTTCGTGCTCGCGTGCTCATCGGGTCGATTGGGAAGAACACTGCTCGGTTCGGTCTGCGCCGATGCGCTGAAGGTTGCAATCGATCCAAGCGACACCATCAGACAAAATCGCACGAGCTTCATGCAGCCACCTCAAGGTTGAGCTTCTGGATGCTATTGATTGCGGAAGTTCGCCTGGCTCACACGGGGCGCCAGGCCCGGCGGGGCGAGGTCGTATTGTATCGACAAGAATGAGATTTGTCGGCGAATTGGCGGGGGAATTTGCGGATTTGCGTTATTGGACGAAGCCAAACTTCAGGTGTGAGCGGCCTCTGCTTCCGGATGCTCCTCGTGCTTCTTCGCTTTCGTTTTGCGCATCTCGCGCTCTTGCAACCGCTTAAATTGGTGTTGAAGACGGTCCAGTTCCTCGTCGCTCAGATCTTCAAGGTCCACGAGCTTGTTGCGCGCGCCGTTTACAGCGCGGATCAGCTCATCGAGCTTCAAATGAATTGCCCGCGCGTCGCGATTTTGCGAATTCTGGATCAGGAACACCATCAGAAAGGTGACGATCGTCGTTCCCGTATTGATGATGAGCTGCCACGTGTCTGAATAATGATAGTGCGGTCCGAGGACTGCCCAGACGACGATGGCGAGGGCGGCGACGAGAAATGCCCAGGCCGATCCCACGGCGGTAGCTACGGTTGCGGCAAATCGTCGGAAGAAGCCACGTAAGGTTGTCGCGTCGTGGCCCTTACTTGCTTCGCCCCCTCGCTGGGTCGGAATCATCGGATTCATATCCGTAATAGGAGCATAATTTGTGCCAGATGAATATGTTCCGCGGGTCGCGGGACGCGTCTATGATGCCTCTTTTGATACCGACCGCATGACGACCATCGCCGATCCAGCCGCCGCAGGTTTTGAACGACGAGCCGCAACTGTTTCCGTCGTGATCAGTGTTCTCCTGACGCTCATCAAATTCATCGCGTATTACCTCACAGGCTCGAGTGCAGTCTTTTCCGATGCGCTCGAGAGCATCGTTAACGTCGTCGCTTCCGGCTTTGCGCTGTACTCCGTGATTCTCGCCCACTTGCCCGCCGACGCGAAACATCCGTATGGCCACGGAAAGATCGAATTCCTCTCCGCCTTTTTCGAAGGCGGCATGATTCTCCTCGCGGCATTTGTGATCCTGATCCGCGCGATCGATGCGCTCATTCACGGTCCCGAGATTGAGAAGATCAATTTGGGCGCCGTGCTGATGCTCGCCGCGATGGTGGTCAACGGCTTGATCGGCATCTACCTCATCCGCAGCGGACGGAAGCACGGCTCGATCGCGCTCGTCGCGGACGGAAAGCATTTGTTCAGCGACGCCATCACCAGCGCTGCGGTGCTTGTCGCGCTGCTGATCATTCTGATCAAGCCCGCGTGGGTTTATGTCGATCCGATCGCGGCGCTGCTCGTCGCCGGCTACATCACGTGGATGTCGATCGGACTGCTGCGTCCCGCCGCCGCGGGGTTGATGGACCAGCAGGACCTCGAAGACGACAAGCTGCTGACGAACATTCTTGATTCACACGTTGGCGCGAATGCCAAAGCGCCGCAGATCTGCAGCTATCACAAGCTTCGTCATCGCCACAGCGGGCGCTATCACTGGGTGGATTTTCACATCATGGTGCCGGCGGATTGGAACATCGAAAAAGGCCACCAAGTCGCGAGCACGATCGAATACGAAATCGAGCAAGCGCTCGGCGAAGGCAATGCGACCGCGCACGTTGAGCCATGCGTCGATCAACATTGTGGAACATGCCAATCCGCGAGCGCGTCTAAGTCGTCGTGAAAATGTACACAATGTTTTCGCTTGAATTTTCGCGGGCACGGTGTGTATCGTTCGTCAGCGAAGGAAGACTCATGCTCTTCACACCGTTCCATTCTCACGCCATGCGATCAAGCCTACGCGGCTTGTTCGTCAATCCTGCGCTCTAACGACGCGCGGCGTTCTCTACGGACAAATGTTGATCCAGTGCACCTCGCGAGCAATGGCTTTGTTCGCGGTTCGAAGTGCCCATGAATATGGGGGAACCTTATGCTTAATCTTTCGAAAGAAGTTGCGTCAGTTGGACACGCGTTCTTTCCGCGCGGCGTGTTGCTCGCGGAACAGCTGTCGGCGGCGCTGCGCGCGTATCTCGATCAGAACGAGCTCGAGCATTACGTCGCGTATCACTGGGACGATTTCGAGCTTCAGGAGATCGGTGACATGCTCGAAGAGCTCGGCGAGAAGGGCGCCGAATGGCGCTCCATTCCCGCGGTGACCGCCGGCGAGCCGATGGCCGGAATCTCGACCGATGACGAGAACAAGCTGAAGCAGATCGGCTTCGGCGCGCTTCATCTCCCGCGTCGCGATGTGCTCGTCGCGCGCTGGCTGTGGCTCGACACGAAGTACTACAACGAGACGCACTTCTGGATGATCGCCGCGCCGTCGGTGGCGCACATCGAGCGGCTGCGCGCGGACGTGCTTGCGATTCGACGACAAAAAGCGAAGGCGCAGTGGCAAATCGTTCGCGGAGCCGAAGGCCCCGCGTGTTACGAACATTCTCCGCGCGACGCGGCGAGCTCGGACGATCTCGTGATCGACGCAGGTATTTACGAGCGCATCGAGAACGACGCGATCGGGTTTTTTTCCGATCCGGTGGCGCGGCTGTATCGCTCGCTGAAAGTTCCGTATCGCCGCGGAATTCTGATGTACGGCCCGCCCGGCAACGGCAAGACGAGCATCATCCGATGGATCGGCGCGCAACTTCCGTCTTTGCCGATGATGTTGCTTCGTCCGAATCAGAATTTCGACACGGACATGCTCGAAGCGGTGCTGACACACTGGCGCGAGCAGGCGCCGGCCGCGCTGATCATTGAAGATCTCGACTGGTTGCTCCAGCGCGTGAACGTGTCGAACTTCCTCAACGCGCTCGACGGCGTGGAATCGAATCGCAATGACGGGCTGCTGCTCATTGCGACGACGAATCACCCGGAAAAGCTCGATCCCGCGGTGAACAATCGGCCGGGCCGGTTCGACGTCATGATCGAAGTTCCTCCGCCGAACGATGAACTGCGGCGGCGCTATCTCATTCGCAAGCTCCCCGCATTGGAGGCGGCGATGCTCGATGAGTTGGCGCGCGGGACGGATGGGCTTTCATTCTGTCACCTGATCGAGATCGTGCGTCTCAGCGGAATGATCGCGATCAGCAAAGGGCGCGAGGATCGAACCGACGACGATTTGCGTCGCGCGATGCAGCTCGTCGCGCACGCGCACACCGCCGCGGAGAAAAACTTCGCGCCGCCGCCAGATTCGCCGTTCGGTCTGCGATCGAAGAAGCAGGGATGATCGCATTGCGGACACGGGAATTTTTCTTGAACTTTCGCGTGCTGCATGGATATGGTGTGACCTCAACGATGTGAAGGAGTTTTGTACGCTGCCCGCTCCCCTCCAATTTCGCGATGTTCAATTGAGCCGGATCGGCTCACGCGCGATTCTCGCGCGCTAGTCGATCGTCTCGATCGTTCTCCGTTTTCGCTCGATTCCCATGGGGGGAAACCTGCGATCAACTTCGACCAGGAGTTGTCGCGTTTGCGTGCATCGCATTTTTCAAAACAGGACTATGACGTGTGAACTGAACCAACTTCGTGCGCCGCAGGCGCTTGCCAATCGCATCGGTGAAGCCAATGAGCTTCCTTTTCTACCGGCGGGTGTGGTGCTCACCGAAACGGTGACGGCCGCGCTGCGCGCGTATCTCGACGCGAACGAGATGGAAGATTACGAGATCTTTCATCTGTTTGTGAACGATTTTTCCGACATGGAAGTGATGCTCGACCCGCTCGGTGAGAAAGCGGACTGGCGTCCGTTTCCGCCGTTCATCAACGGTCATCCGATCGCGGGGATGCATCTCGATCACGAAACGATGCGCAGCTGGCGCTCGGGCGTACTGCATCTCAGCAAGCACCGCGTGCTGATTGCGCGCTGGTACTGGCTGTCATCCAAGACGTACAGCGCCGTGAACTGCACGCTCGTGGCAGCGCCCTCGCCGAGGGATGTTACGGTGCTGCGCAACGAGGTGCTTGCGATTCGTCGCAAGCAAACAGTTGCGCAGTGGCAGATCGTTCGCGGCGCCGGTGGCGGACGTTACGAGCACGTTGCACGTGAGACGATCGACGTGGAGGATCTGATCCTTGCGCCCGCCGTTCGTGCGCGCATCACGAACGAAGTGCTGAACTTCTTCACCGAACCGGTGGCGGAGTTGTATCGCACGCTCGCCGTTCCCTATCGCCGTGGGGTGCTGATGCACGGACCGCCGGGCAACGGAAAGACCAGCATCATTCGCTGGATCGGAAGCGTGCTTCCGCAGATTCCGATGCTCGTGCTGCGTCCGTCGCAGACCTTCGGCAGCGACGATCTCGAAGTCGTCATGAACCGCTGGCGGCAGCAGGCGCCGGCGGGGCTGATCATCGAGGATCTCGATTGGCTGCTGTCGAAGGTGAACGTGTCGACGTTTCTGAACGTGCTCGACGGTGTCGAGACGCAGAAGGGCCAAGGACTGCTTCTGCTGGCGACGACGAATCATCCGGATCGGCTCG
This sequence comes from Phycisphaerae bacterium, assembly GCA_025924315.1. Classification (GTDB taxonomy): domain Bacteria; phylum Planctomycetota; class Phycisphaerae; order Tepidisphaerales; family Tepidisphaeraceae; genus JAICIO01. The sequence continues at coordinate 5,603 of JAICIO010000113.1, read as the reverse complement.
ATCCGGCGGTCAACAATCGCCCGGGACGATTCGATGTCGTGATGGAAGTTCCGCTGCCGGATGAGTGCGCGCGGCGGGCGTATCTCGTGCGCAAGCTTGCTGGCATGAGCGACGATACCTTGCAATGTCTCGTGGAGGAAACGCAGGGCCTGGCGTTCTGCCATCTGCTCGAGATCGTTCGTCTGAGCGGCATGATTGCTCTCGGCGCCGGTCGTCGCGAAAGGATCGACGACGATCTGCTCCGCGCGATGCAGATGGTGGCGGACTCGAACAGCTCCGCGGCGAAAGGCTTCGTCGCGCCGCCGGAGCAACCCTTCGGCCTTCGACCAAAAAGTCGGAAGTAATGACCTTGTAGGGTCCGCTTCAGCGGACCGGTTATTGAATTGCGTCGAAAAGCAAATAACCGGTCCGCTGAAGCGGACCCTACGAGAGAATCGCACCCGGATTACGTGATGGAGCACGAAGGTCCGACACAACTAACGTCGGACCTTCGCGCATTCATCACAAATCTCTTACGTGTGCCACGACTTGAAGGTGTCATAGAACGGCTGGTGCTTCGCGAGGCTCGACGTGAGCAAACCTTCACCACCGGCGGGCGTGCTCGTCTGCACGAGTGGGAAGTACCACGCCGCACTCGTGTTCGCTTCGACGAACGGATGATTGGTGTCGAGCGCGTCCGCCCAGCTCGTCGTGCCGCTGGTTTGCAGGCCCCATTCGGTGATCACGAGTGGCTTGCCCGCAAACATCGCCTTGATGTCCGTAATCGTCTGCCGCTGGCCCGAGGCGCCGCTGTCGTACGGATGGACGTTGGCGTAGTCGACATAGTGGAGGTAGCCGGCATCCTTCAGCGCCTGATTGGCGCTGCGGCTTGCCGTCACGCCCGCGCCGACGACCTTCTCACCGGCCGCGTGAATCGTATCCCACGCCGCCTTCAGCACGTTGTTCACGTACTGGCTCAGCGTGCCTTTCCAGTAGGAGCTGATGTTCGGCTCGTTCTGGATTTCCCAGAAATCGACGGCCGACTTCAGACCTGGAACCGTCAGCGCCCAGGCGTAGTAGGCCTTCGCCTGCGAGTAGCTTGGCACGCTGCTCGGATTCTGCAGGAGCAGATCGACCTTGAAGCCCGCGTTGTGGTACGCAATCGCGCGCTGCATGGTGCTGGTCTCGGATCGGCTGTTCCAGTCCGAGAAGCTGCCCCACAAGCGCACGGCCTTGGCGCCGAGGTCGCGGAGGATCGGAATGATCTTGTTCGGATCGTCGCCGCCGACGAACACGCCATCGAAGTAACCGCTGGTCGTGGTTCCAGACGGCGAGCTGGTGCTGCCGCTGCTGGTGCTCGTCGAGCTGCCGGTCGTCGCCGACGCGGTGTTCGTGTACGAGCTGTTGCCGTACGTGTTGTAAGCCCGCACGCGGTAGTAGTACTTCTTTCCGCTGCTCAAGCCCGTGTTGGTATACGAGGTCGTGCTGGTGCCGACGCTCGTGATCTGCGACCACGTCTTGCCGTCGGTGCTGCGCTCGATCTTGTAGCCATCTTCACGCGTGGAGTTGTCGCTCCAAGTCAGCTTGAGAGACGTCGAAGACGCGGAGCTGACGGCGAGATTGCTCGGCGACGCCGGTGGAATCTTCAGCGTCGTGCTGCTGGAAGTGCTCGATGAGCTCGTACTCGTCGAGGATTGCGAAATGTCGATGAAATCGATCTTGTTGTTGACGGCGCCCGACGCGTTGGTGACCGTCAGCTTGCCATCGCTCACCGTCACCGTCGCCGTGCCTTCGACCCAGCGGTTGGACGACGTCGGATTGCCGTTCACGACCGTCTTGCCCTCAGCGGCGATGCGAAATGCGCTGTCGTAGTAGCCGGCGTCGCCGGAAACGATGTGCACACTGTACGTGCCGTTCGGAACTGCCATGTTCCACGAGTAGCTGCCGTTGCGCTGCATGTGCGTGAACGTGTCGTAGCGCTGATCCTTCGAGAGGCTTGAATCCCGATTGCGCGTGTTGGCGCTGTTGTCGGCGTTCCAGCCGTAGGTCAAACCATTTCGGCTCCCATACGTTTTGCCGGTGTCGGCGAGATAGCCGCTGGGGGTGTAAGCAGTTGGTGTCTGAAAGTTCACGTGAGCGCTGAAGCTCATCAGCTCACGGCTTTCCAGGGACTCGGGTTGAGTAAACGAGACGACACTGCGGGCGCGGGCGCTGCGGCGCCCGTGAAAACGAAAACGCTTCATGGACCTGTCTCCAGGGTGTGAGAAAACACAAGTTGGTTATGTCTTAGACTCGGCGGCAGCGTGGGATTGTTGCGGAATGAACTTCCGCGGGACGTGTGCTGCGCAGTCCGAACCTGATTGACACAACGGATTGAAAACGTCCGGATGAAAAAACAACCCGGCAAACCAGCGGCGGGCGCTCTACATCTCTCGCACAGCGACAATCGCTGTGGACACTTCCATCAACACAACTTTGCGAGCTGGATACCGCAGCGCGTACACAGCGGCGGAACCCATAGCCAAAAACTTCTGGCGTGTGTGTACGAAGGTTTAGGAACCCGATCAACCCGAATGCAACCCTTAAAATATTTAATTTGATACTACGTGAGATAAGTTTCGCACCGTGCCGAGCAAGATCAGGTATTTCGGTAGTCCACTATTTTCTTCGAACACGGATAGCTTCCTCATCGCGGATCCATTTCTTTGAGCAGCGAAAGAGAGGAACGTCATGATGCGAAAAATCGGAATCTGTGTACTCGCAACAGTCTTCGGAATGATGGTCAGCGGATGCAAGAACGACAACGATCACATGAATGACAACGACAACGGTACGCGCACGATGGGAACCGGCTCGGGATCGACATACGGTTCGAGCTCAATGCGCGGCAGCGGATCGTCGAGCAGCTCGGGCTCGATGAGCGGTAGTGGAAGTGGAACGAGTGGCACCGGAACCAGCGGCAGCATGAGCGGCAGCGGTTCAACCGGTGGCGGCACTTCCGGAAGCACCGGCAGCGGAACCGGAACGGGATCGACCGGCGGACGGCCTTAATAACCACACGTTGGATTTGCACGACGTCGGCCGTTTCATTCGCTGCTCAACGGCCGTAGCGCAATGGGCGACTCACCCCGAGTCGCCCGTTTTTCTTTCACCTTCATCTCTCGCGCGATTACCATGCCCCACGATGCGCGACGCTGATCTGGTTCTCACGAATGGCAATCTCATCACGCTCGATCCGGCACGACCGCGCGCAACCGCGATGGCGATTGTGTCGAATCGAATCGTCCACGTCGGGGACGACGCGGCGATCGTGAAGTGGGCGGGCCCGCAAACGCAGCGCATCGATCTGCGCGCCCGAACGGTCACGCCCGGCTTCATCGACTCACACATTCACCTATTGTGGTACGGGATTCAATTGCAGCGGCAGGCGGATCTTGTCGGGAGCTCGAGCATCGGCGAAGTGCTCGATCGGCTGAGCCAAATCGGCGCGCACACCGAGGGCTGGATCCAAGGCCATGGCTTTGATCAGGACAAGCTCAAGGAGCGACGCTTCCCCTCGCGCGAAGAACTCGATCGCGTTTCGCGCACGCGGCCCATTATCATTTCGCGTATTTGCGGACACGCCACCGTCGCCAATTCCGCCGCAATCGCAGTGCTGACCGATGCGGAGCGCGTCGCCGGCGATGCCGACTCCGGCCTATACACCGAAGCCGACTGCAATGCGTTCTATCGCCGGATTCCGGCGCCCAGTGAAGATGAGCTCGAACAAGCCGCGCTCGCCGCTTGTGATGTCGCCGTGCGAACCGGAATCACATCCGTTCACACGCTGCTCGACACGGCCGATCAGATGGCGACGTGGTCGCGCTTGAACCGCAAAGGGAAGCTGCCGATTCGCATCACCGGCCTTCCGCCCTACGACGCCGTCGCAGCGCTGCACGCGCACGGCGTCAGCAGCGGCTTCGGCGGCGACTGGCTGCGCTTCGGCGCCGCTAAACTGTTTTCCGACGGATCGCTCGGCGCGCAGACGGCGCTGCTCGCCGAGCCCTATGCCGACAAACGCGAAACGCGCGGCCTGCGTATTTACGATCCCGAAGACCTCAAGCGCAAATGCGCCGATGCGCAGGCGAAAGGCTTTCAGATCGCCATTCACGCGATCGGCGATCAGGCCGTTCGTGAAACGATCGACGCGATCGAATTTGCCTTGGCGGGGAATCGAACAAGCTCCATCGCCATCGCATCGAGCATGCGTCGGTGACATCGCCAGATTCGCTCGAGCGGATGGCGAAGCTCCAGATCGTCGCGACGCTCCAGCCGCAATTTGTGACGAGCGATACATGGACCGCCGATCGTCTCGGCCCAACGCGCACGCCTTGGGCATATCCCTTCAGGTCGATGCTCAACGCGGGGATTCCAATCACGCTGTCGAGCGATTGCCCGGTTGAGAAGCTCGACGCGTTTGCGTGCCTCGCGAGCGCGGTCGGACGCGCGGCGTGGAGTCCGCACGAAACGCTCACGCCGGAAGAAGCGATCCGCGCCTACTGCATGGGCAGCGCGTACGCCGCGCATAACGACGACAAAGTCGGCTCGCTTCAGCAAGGGAAGCTCGCCGACTTTGTCGTGCTTTCTGACGATCCTACGAAACTCGATGCGAAGCAAATCAACCAGCTTCGCGCCGAGCAGGTTTACATCGACGGCCGACTCGTCACTCGTGGCTGATCCGTTCCTGCCCGACAGTCGTGTCGGATGCGCGGCGGGCGTTGTCGCTCTCCGTGCCCATCGTGCGCATCGCGTCGACCACCGTATCGCTCACGCCATGGTCGCGCAGATACTGTTCCTGATCGCTCGTCAGCTCGAAATATTGATCCGTCGCCTTCAGCCGCTTGATAATGTCCTTGTCCTTCAGGCCAGCCTTGTCCATCGCGACGACCTCGTCGAGCGTGACAAAACCGTCATCATTCAGGTCCGCGGTCTGAGAATTTTTCACGTCTTCCACAGTCGCGGGATGTTTCTGTGCGTTCTCGACGGACTTGTCGGCGTCCTCTTTCTTCTTCCCGTTGATTTTGTCCCAGTTGGCGCCGACGAGGTATCCGCCGCCCGCGCCAAGCGCGCCGCCGATGAGCGCACCTAGAACGCGATTGTGTTTGCCGATGGCAGCACCCGCCACCGCGCCACCGACCCCGCCGATCGCGGCGCCCTGTTCTTTCTTGTTTCCCGGCAGATTTTCGCAGCCGGTCAAGGGGGCGAGCGCAAACGTACTGATCAGCACTCCGGTAATGGCTTTATGACGCAGCATCGGTGGCTCCTTTGAAATAATCGAACGGCTGGTCCGTTCTTGCGAATGACGTGCCATTTCAACCGGGCTGGCGGGATACAGTAGTATGAAGTGAGGCTTTCGGTTCCCGTCATCTCATCCGACCGAAGACGCTGGATTTACTATGGGCATCGAGGATTTAAAGCGATGGCATTGGATCGCGATCGGCGTGGTGCTGGGCATTGTACTCGCCGGCGCGCGCATGATGGTCGACCCGGATGAGACGGACAGCGCCGATACGCGCATCAGCGCCGAGACATTCGTCTATGGCGTCGGTCACACGACCGGCGGGCAAGCCAACCTGCCGTTGTTC
>JAICIO010000112.1 GCA_025924315.1 Phycisphaerae bacterium | reverse complement strand
CTGGCGCGGTGTGTGGGGGGGGGCGCGGGCCGCCGCCCGTCCCTGCCGCGCCCCCGCCCGCCGCGGGCGCGGGGCCCCCCCCCCCCTCCCGGTTGCAGAAACACGTTCGGTCCCACTACGATTCGCCGCATGAAATGGATAGCCACAATCCTCGCCGCGGTTTCAGTTGCGACTTCAACTTTCGCCGCCGAGCAGAAGCTCAACGTCCTTTTTATCGTCTGCGACGACCTGCGACCGGAGCTGGGCTGCTATGGCAACGAGATGGTGAAATCACCGAACATTGACGCGCTGGCGAAGCGCTCGGTGCAATTCGATCGCGCGTATTGCCAACTGGCGCTGTGCAATCCGTCGCGCTCATCGTTTCTCAGCGGACGCCGGCCGGAAACCCTGCGAGTCTTCGACCTCAAAACCTTCCTCCGCGACAAGAATCCGGATCTCACCACGCTGCCGGAACTCTTCAAGAAGAACGGCTACGCCGCCCTGAGCTTCGGGAAGATCTTTCATACCGGCAACGGCAATCATGAAGACGACCAGTCGTGGAGCGAAAAGGCGTGGAAGCCGAAGCGCGAGCCGAGCACGCAGCCGAAGCACGAGGCGGAGGAACCGGGCAACGAAGATCCGAATGCGACCGAGCTGCCCTATGAAGCGCCCGATCTGGACGACAACGTGATGGTCGACGGTCAGACCGCCAACGCCGTGATCGACGCGCTCGCCAAGAACAAAGACAAGCCGTTCTTCATCGGCTGCGGATCTCACAAGCCGCACATGCCGTTCGTCGCCCCGCGGAAATACTGGGATATGTACGACGGTAACGCCATCAAGCTCGCGCCGTTCCAGCAGACCCCGAAAGGCGCGCCCGACTTCGCGAGCAACAATGCCTCCGAGCTCCGCCGCTACTGGGGCGTGCCCAAAAAGGGCCCGATCCCGGAAGACCTGCAGCGCAACCTCATCCATTCCTATTTCGCCTGCGTGACGTTCGTCGACACGCAACTCGGCCGCGTGATGGACGCGCTCGATAAGAACGGACTGCGGGACAAAACGATCGTCGTGCTCATTGGCGATCACGGCTATCAGCTCGGCGAGCACGGCACGTGGAACAAGCGCACGAACTGGGAAATCGCCACGCGCGTCCCGCTGCTCATCAGCATGCCCGGCAGCGCCTCGAACGGTCAGAAATGCGAAGCCCTCGTTGAGCTCGTCGATCTCTATCCGACCCTCGCCGCCGCATGTGGTCTGACCCTTCCCGACAAACTCGAAGGCTACGACATCGGCTCGCTGCTGAAGGATCCGAATGCAAAGTGGAATCACGCGTCGTTCACGGTCTACCAGAAACAGGTGAAAAACTTCGGATTAGCTTTAGGTCGCGCGATGCGCACGGATCAATATCGCTTCATCGAGTGGGCCGTGAAGGGCAACGACAAGAAGGTGTACGAGTTGTACGACGAAACGAACGACCCGCAGGAAACCGTGAACCTCGCGGACGATCCGACGAAGAAAGCGCTCGTCGATGAATTGACGCAGGAGCTTCACGCGGGATGGAAGGGGACGCTGGAGCAGTGATTTGGAATTCTAAACAGCTGTGAGTGATCGAAACTCAGATTCGCTCGAATACGAAACGCCACGGCGACGACCAGCGCACGTGCGTCGCGTTGTAGCAGCAACCACGATTGTGGCAGGCGTCATGTGGGTCGCCGCGGCGGTCGTTGGATGCTTCTTTTTGTCGATCGTGATCATTGGGGCCGTGAAGACCATCGCTCATCATTGGGACTGGGGATGGCGACGCTTTACGCGGTCTGACGAGTTCGAGCCGCTCATCTTCGGACTGCTAATCGCAACGACATGTCTCGTCGCCGGCATCCGCTGGTATCGGTACTGGCGGCGATGGCGATAGACCTGGTTATCGTATGGCACGCAAGGAGAACGATACGGTCGAATCCACTCGCTCGAACTTCTATGATGCTGCGCGTTGTCCTATTGCACCGGCGACATGCCAGAACCATATGAGGATTACGGCGAGGAGCAATCGCTGCGGGACGCCGGACCAGGGAAAACCTTTGACCATGCAGGTCCAGACGATGGCGGTCAGCCCGGCGGTTAGCAGGAAGAGCAGCATGCCAGCAGCGCGATCGCGTCGGTCGGAACCGAGCCACTCCGACGCCGCGTACGTTGCAGTGGAGAGGAGGCAGCCCCACGCGAGGAGGCGGAAGCCCATCGTGTGGTACCAATGTTTGGCGCGGTCGAGTTCGGTTTCGCCCACCGGATACCAATCACCGCGTTGGCCGTGAATGTGGCGCGCCCACCAGTCGGGGTTGTCGTAGCTGTAGCGCTGCGGCGAACGATCGAAGAACCCGACCGCGAGCGTCCCGGCAATCACCGCGACCGCGAGCAAGCCCCACCAAACCCGGACGATTGCGTCGAGCGACGTGCGGTCCGGCAATCGCGAAAACAAAAGTCGAAAAAATAAAAACGCGGCGATCGACAGCGTGAGAATCCCGCCTTTGATCCAGAGCCCATAAGGCCACACCGCGGCGAAATCGCTCACCCAGTTGCCGAAGATATTGTACGGCCGATTGAGTGCCGGATCGCCAAACGGGACATGACGGCTGGTGATGAACCAGTGTCCGACAAGCGTGAGGATTGCGGAGAGAAGGATGAATAACCGAACGACGGTTGACGGCTTTGGAGTCGCGTACGCTGCGACGTGACGTGCGTCAATCGTCTTCGCACTCGGCGTGATAGAGTCAGCCTGCATAGCAGTCCACACTGGTTTGTGGACACTATCATCCGACGAGTCGGCGCGTCAATGGTTTTGTCAGGTGCGCTTCAGCGCACCGGTTATTTCTGTTTTCGAAATGCGAATCACCGGTGCGCTGAAGCGCGCCCTGCAAGAAAACACTCGCGCGCGAAATCACCCATACGGCCCCGTTGGCAGGAAGCCGAGCAGTTTTTTCTTTCTTGGGTTTTTCTTTTCGACGTCCTTATACACATGCTCGGGCATTTGGTAGTTCATGAAGGGGAAGTAGCGGTGGCCGATGATTCTTCTTCCATAACTGACTTGCGTGATGTAGCGGACGCGGTCGGTTTGGTTGGGGCCGCCGCGGTGCCAGACCTGGTTGTTGAACATCACGACTGTGCCCGCGCGGCCGACGCACGGCACGATTTGCGATTCCCATTTCGTGCCTTCCATTTTCACCGGCGGGGAAGCACCAAACAGATGCGAGCCGGGGATGACTTCGGTTGTTCCGTACTTCGGGTCTTCGACGTCGGTCAAGTAATAGTTGGCGGTGAAGAGCATCACGGGCAGGCGCACGTTTTTCGGCGGTTCGCCTTCGGTGACGAGATACATCGGCGGGTCGTCCTGATGCCAGCCCGCGATGCCTCCGCCGCGCGGGGTGCGGAAGGAATTGTTGTGCACGACGTGGGGGTCGTACTTCAGCAGTTTCTCCGCGAAGGTGACGATGGGCTCGAGCTCGAAGAGCGCGAGGTTCGCGTTGCTCGTCTCAAACATGCGCAGCACAAGCTCCGCGACGGCGCCTTCCTTCGGCGGCGCGTGATTGAGCGCGCGATCGAGGTCATCCTTTAACGGCTGAATCAATTCAGGCGGAATCACGTCGTGAAGGACAAGATAGCCATCACGATGAAACTGCTCGACCCATTGATCGATCTGCTCCGGCGGGGCAGGCGTGCCAATAGGTCCGGCATTGGGATCTAAGGTGGCGAGGTCGATCGGTTTACGGACGGCGGACGGCGCGTGCATGGTTGAACTCCTGTGAACCAGCTAGCATGATCAGGAAGAATACATCTGGCAAGATGAAGCGTTGCATTTCGTAGGGTGCGCTTCAGCGCACCGGTTAGTCTTGTCGAGACGAAATAACCGGTGCGCTGAAGCGCACCCCACGGGAGAGGCGTGTCCAATCGCTTCAACATCATCGTCATCGGCGTCGGCTCGATGGGTGCGGCGACGTGCTATCAACTCGCGGCGCGCGGGGTGCGCGTGTTGGGGATCGAACAGTTTGATATTCCGCACGATCGTGGCAGTCATCATGGCGAATCGCGGATGATTCGCAGTGCGTACTACGAAGAGCCGCGATATGTGCCGCTGCTGAAGCGGGCGTATGAGTTGTGGGATGAGCTGGAGGCGGCGAGCGGCACGAAGATTTTATATCGCGTCGGCGGGCTGTACATGGGCCCGCCGGAGGGGACGCTCATCAAAGGCGCCGCGTTGTCCGCGGCAGCGCATCAGCTGGCGCATGAGAAACTTTCGCGCCGGGATTTGAGCAAACAATATCCGCAGTTTGTCGTGCCGCAGAGTTGGGGCGCGATCTTCGAAACCGAGGCGGGGTTTTTGTTGCCAGAGGAAGTGATTCGGACCTATGCGGAGCTGGCGCGGGCGCGAGGAGCGGAGATTCACAGCCGCGAGGTGGTGCGATCGTGGAATGCGGGTGAAGAGGGCGTGAAGGTCGTGACGGATCGAGCGGAGTATCACGCGGGTCGCGTGATCTTTACCGGTGGGGCGTGGACAACGAAGCTCGTGAGCGAGCTTGGTGTGCCGCTCCAAGTCTCGCGGCAAGTGCTGGGCTGGGTGTTACCGATCAAGCCGGCGTTTTTCCAGCTTGGCGAGTTTCCTGCGTGGGCGATCGATAGCCTCGACGGCGGGGTGTACTACGGTTTTCCGCTGATGCCCGGCCGGCCCGGACTGAAGCTGGCGCACCATCATCCGAGCGGAAACGTGTACGATCCGGATGATCCGTCGCGCGATCCGCGGGCGGAGGATGAGAATGATTTCCGGCGGTGTCTTGCGAAATACATCCCGGCGGGCAACGGCCCGGTCGAGCAGATGCGGATCTGTCTCTACACGAACAGCCCGGATCACAACTTCATCATCGATCGCCATCCGAATCACGAGAATGTCACGATCGCGTGTGGGTTCAGCGGACATGGCTTCAAGTTCGCGAGTGTGATTGGCGAAATCCTGGCGGACATAGCAACGACCGATTCGACTGCGCATTCGGTCGATTTTCTCTCGCTGAAACGCTTCTTGTAGGTCCCACGTGTGGCACAGCCGCCCCCCGCTGTGCTCCGGCTGCAAAAGCGCACAGGCGAGGGCGGCTGTGCCACACGATTCCATCCTAGGGGGACGTTGGCGCCGGTGACTGCTTCGGCGCGAAGTGTTTGATCAGCGTCACTTCGTTTCCCTTTTCGTTGTACTTCATCTCATCGACAAGCCCACGGGTCATGAAGATGCCGAATCCGCCCATGCGCAAGCCCTTTTGCTCTCGCACCTCCAGATGCGACACCGGATCGTCTTCGCACGCCGCGTGCGGAAGATCCTCGCGATCGAAGCCGGAGCCGTTGTCGCGGACGACGATGACGATTTTCTCCGGATCGATCCGATACGTAATGCTTACCGGTTGGTCGACCTGCTTGCGATTGCCCCATTCGATGGCGTTGTTGCCCATTTCGCGCACGGCCGTTCCAAGATGATACACCTGATCGTTCGTCAATCCGCTGAAGAGCAGCAGCGAAGAGATCATGCTGTTCATCTCCGCGAGATACTTTGTGTCGCTCTTCAGCTCGAAGCTCACTTCGCCCGACGCGCCGCTCTTGATCAACTCGTCGCGCTTAGCGATCACTTGGTCGACGGCGAACTGAAGCTGATCGATGTTAAACGGCTTGGTGAGGTAATAATTCGCCCCCACGCGCAGCCCGCGGAGCAATTCGGAATGATGTGTGAGCGCGGTCGCGATGATGATCGGCGTGAGATTCGTTTCGCGATCGAGCTTGATCTTCTCGCAGATGTCAAATCCGCTGATGTCGGGCAACATGAGATCGAGAAGAACGACGTCCGGATGATTCTCGCGCACCCACTGGGCGGCGGCTGCGCCCGCGTACATGACCGTTGGTGAAAAATCCATTCCGCGCAAAACCGTCGCCAATAGATCGGCGAGTGTCTCGTCGTCTTCCACGATCAGCGCAGTGCGGGCCATGCAATGAATGAATATTCATCCTGCGCACGTCAAAGCGTCAAGAAGAATCGTGCAAATCCATTCGGCGTCGTTCAACTTCATTCGACGCATTACGGCCTCCATCCACGGAAGTCGCGACTTCGCAGTGTCTAAGTTTGTTGTGAGTTGCTTCAAAGGCGCCTGTCGCCTCGATACATTGGCTTGCGATGGAGACTTTTGATTTCATTCGCGACGCGCTGGTTCGGGAGGGCGTGACGCAGGCGGTCGAAAAGACGCTCATGCCGGCGCTCGTGCAGCGGGTTTATCCGGGGCATTTCACGGTGACGGCGGATGGGTCGCATTTTGGGTCGGATATCACCTGGCCGGGGCTCGATTCGTGGGAAATGGCGGGGGCGTATTTGCTGCTCGGTCGGCCGGAGGTGGCGCAGAATTATTTCGCGTTCACGCGCGCGTCGCAGAAGAAGGATGGAAACATTCCGTTCGCGATCATCCCCGCCGAGCCGGAGCCGGATCGCACGACCTACTTTCGAGGGATGCATTATCCGGAGGATATCTATCAGCACACGTCGGCGGACGGCTCGACGCGGAAATGGGTCGGGCTGTTCGATCATTGGCAGATCAATGCGAATCCGCTGTCGGTGCTGGCGCCGATTTGCTACGTGCTGACAGGGTCGGAGATTGCCCGCGAGAATCCACCGAAAAACTGGCTCGGGGACAACATCGATTCGATCGACCTCGCCGGGCGGTATTTGCTGTCGCGCATCAGCGAGAACGGGTTGATGAGCGGCGCCGGTTTCTACATCGAATGCCCGCCGCGAAATCAGTGGGATGGTGTGACGCAGTGTTATGCCATCGCGGCGTTTCGGAAGTTGGCGGAGTTGTGGCGATCCCTCGGACAAGACGATCGCGCCAGTGAATGGTCGAACCGCGCTGAAGAACTGGCGCGGGCGTTCAATCAATTCTTCTGGCGGGGCGATCGCTTCGCGGAGTACGTGCATCCGGAGAAGGGCATCGTCGATCGACGGCGGTTGACGGATGTCAATTTCGCGGCAATTGGCTTGGGCGTTGCGAGCGATGAGCAAACGAAGATCGTCTGGCCGAAACTGACCGCGGAGAAATCGTTCTGGTCTGGCGGAATGCCGACGCAGCTGGTTTCCCAGCCGGCGATTTACGAGACTTGGGAATGGCCGGAGCCGTTGCCGTGGGAGCACGCGAACGGACCGGTGTACGACGTCGCCGCGATGGGGCGCGTTTGGTATCTCGAGGCGCTGTCATGCGAGCGCGTGGGCGCGTGGGATCGATTGAGAGAGTCCGTTCGACTCGTGTGCGCGTCTGGCAAAGCACACGACTGGAAATGGTACGAGCGCTATCACGCGAAAGCGGATGGGCAGGTGGAGACAAAAGGGCCGGGCGGGTATTGCGAGTACGCCGCGATCCTGGTGCGGGTGGTGCTCGGGCATCCGGAGAGTTTCTGATTCGCTCCAATCGCGCGATCTGGTCTGCGAAACCGCAAGCGACATCGAAACCTCAATCCGGGTTCGGAATCGCTTGCGGTTTCGCAGACCAGATCGGGTAAATCTAATCGACGCCCGCTTCTGATTGGCGCGCTCAAACTTTGCGAATCAAAAAGAGCTGCCCCAGCAAAGCTGGGGCAGCCGTGTATTGATCACAGAAGCTACGGCGTCGTGGTCATGCCGGTGGCGCCGCCCTCGGCGCGCATCTTGATCTTCTTCGCGAGATTCGCGCCGAGCGATGGATTGCCCATCGTTCCGACGTTGACCGAAACCTGGCTCATCGTCGCCTTCGGCTCTTTCTTCACGGTGACGGTCACCTTCGTGCCGTCGGCCATCTTGCCGGTCACCTTGCCGTCCATGTTGGTGGAACTGCCGGAGACGTCTTTCAAGTTCTCATCCATCAGGACAGCTTTGGCGGCGTCCGTGGTCGCCATGGCGTCCGCGTTGACGTCGGTCCACTGGGTCATCATGTTGCTCTTGACGCCTTCTTCGTGTGTGGACTTGCACGCGAAGGTAATGCAGAGCGCAACGGCACAGACGGCAATCAGTGCGAGGTGCTTCATACGGGCTCCTTGAAGGGGTGGGTCGGTGGCGATGCGTTCATCGCGTCTATCGAAATGTTATCAACATCACAGAGATGCTTGCAATGAAGAAATGGTGCCGCGTCAGGCCTGACCGAAAAGCGCTTTGATCTTCGCGGCGATGTCGTCGCTGCGCATGAGGCTTTCACCGATGAGAACGGCTCGCACGCCCGCCTCGGAAAGCTTCTTGATGTCGTCGTAGGTGTGAATGCCGCTCTCGCTGACGAGCACCTCGCGGTCTTCGATCAGCTCGCTCATGCGAAGCGTCGTGCCGAGATCGGTTTTGAAGGTTCGCAGATCGCGGTTGTTGATGCCGAGCAGGCTATAACTTCGATGCGGAAACCCGATGACGTGATCGCGGACGCGCATCAGGTTGTCGATGTCGTGCACCTCGATCAGACAGGTCATATGCAGCTCGGTGGCGAGGATCTGCAGGTCGATCATCTGGCTGGTTTCGAGGCACTCGGCAATGAGCAGAATCGCGTCGGCGCCGTGTGCCCGCGATTCGTACACTTGGTACGGATCGATGATGAAATCCTTACGCAAAACCGGAAGTTTCACCACATCACGGATGGCGTGCAGGTAATCGAGCTTTCCCTGGAAATACTTTTCGTCTGTGAGAACGCTGAGCGCATCGGCGCCGGCGGAGGCGTAGGTCTGCGCGATTTTGACCGGATCGAAATCGGCGCGGATCACGCCGGCGCTGGGCGAAGCCTTTTTCACCTCTGCGATCAGATTCACCGGCTTCTGATTCTTGCGGGTGACGGCATGAAAAAAGTTGCGCGGCCGGCCGAGCGTGGCGATCGTCTCTTTCAGCTGCTCGATGGAAACGCGCGCGCTGCGCTCGGCGATTTCCTCACGTTTGGTCGCGACGATCTGCTCGAGAATGTTGCTCGGGTTGCTCATCGGGCTCATGGGCAAAGGGCGGCTCGTCGAATATGATCGCCCCGCTCCACGTTGCGGGCGGCGCGACGAGCAGGGGATTATTCAGCCGAGCGTAAGCCGGGTCAACCTTGAATGCGATCTTTGTCATAGCTGCTGGGAATGCGCCCTCTGCGATGCAGTGGCTGCTGCTGTGCGCGGCGACGGTGCTGGCGGGGCTGATCATCTGGCGAACCGGCGCCTTTCGCGCGTGGAGCGTGATCGGGCCGAGCCGGCACTGGCGCGTGCATACGCGCCCGCTGGCGATCCTGATGATCGCCGCCATCACGATCTGGTTCGCGGTGCAGGCCGGGTTCGTCGCGTATCAGCAGAAGATGCACGAGGACGAAACGGGGCAGGCGAAGTTCGATCCCGAATCGCTTACGACAAACGACTGGGCGTTCCTCAGCGTCGTCCCGGGAACAGTTGGAATTATCCTGCTGCTCGCGGGGCATCTGGGCGGCAAGACGGGCGCGCCGCGAGAATTGGGGTTCGCCCCGTCGCAATTCATTCCGGGCCTGCTCGGTGGAATCCTGGGCCTTCTGGTCGTGCTGCCGATCATGTTGTGGTGGATGATGTTTCTGGAATGGTTTTACAATGTCATCCATCTCCAACATCCCAACGAACACGATCTGCTGCGCGTAATTAAGAGCGCACCGCCCGGCGCGGCGAAAGTGGCGATCATCATCGGCGCCACCGTCGTTGCGCCGGTGTTCGAAGAATTTGTTTTTCGCGGACATTTGCAGACGCTGCTGGTGCGGCTATTCACCGAGCGCCGCGCAACCGCACCTGGATTTCCGCTCAGTCCGGAATTAGCGTCGTCAGAAGCGATGACCTCGGTCCTCGAGGTCAATCGATCGCCGTCGCGATATTGGATGGCGATCGTGCTGTCGTCGATCGTGTTCGCGCTGATCCATCCGCCGTGGATGGCGCCGGCGATTTTCGTGCTGTCGCTGTGCCTGGGATACCTTTACCAGCGCACCGGTTTACTCTGGGCAACGATCGTGCTGCATTCGCTGTTCAACATCTACAACACGGTAGTCTTCCTCCATCAGATGTCATAACCTTCGTTTCGCCGTACAATTCTCGACCCATGGGTATCAGTATCGACGAACAGATTCGGATTCTTTCCCGCCGAAGCGAGCGGATTCTCAATGAAGACGATCTGCGCAAGAAGCTCGCGCGGAGCGAAAAAACCGGAAAGCCGCTGCGCATCAAGATGGGGATGGACCCGACCGCGCCCGACGTGACGCTCGGCCACGCGGTGCCGATGAAAGTCATCCGCGAATTTCAGGATTGGGGGCACAAGGCGGTCATCATCATCGGCGATTACACCGCGCGCGTGGGCGACCCGAGCGGCCGCAATGAAACGCGGCCGGTGCTGAGCGGCGAAGAGATCGATCGCAATGCCAAGACCTATGTCGCGCAGGTCGGCAAGATTCTCCGCACCGATCCCGAGCACCTCGAAGTTCGCTACAACGGCGAATGGCTTGCGAAAATGAACCTCGTGGACATCATTCGCCTCACCGGCCGCATGACGCTCGCCCAGGTCCTGCAGCGCGACGACTTCGCGAAGCGTTTCAGCGAGCAGGTCGAGCTGCGCCTGCACGAGTTGATCTATCCGCTGCTGCAGGGCTGGGACAGCGTGATGATCGACGCGGACGTCGAGATGGGCGGGAGCGATCAGCTGTTCAACAACCTCGTCGGCCGTGAATTTCAGAAGGAAGAGGGGAAGGAATCGCAGGTCGTGATCGTCACGCCGCTGCTGGTTGGCACCGACGGCGCGATCAAGATGTCCAAGAGCAAGGGGAACTACATCGCGGTGACGGATCCGGCGTCAGGGCCAAAGGGCATGTTCGGCAAGATCATGTCTCTGCCGGATCATTTGATGGAAAGTTATTACACGCTGCTCACGGATCTTCCGGCGGAGGAATTCCGTTCGCTGATTCAATCGAATCCGCGCGACGCGAAGGTGCGCCTCGCGAAAGTGATGATCATGTGGCTGCACGACGCGGCTTCGGCTGCAGCGGCCGAGAGCGAATTCGTCCGCACCACGCACGGCGGCGTTCCCGATGAAATGCCCGAGTTCTCGATCGGGTCCGGCCCACACAAGCTCGCGCCGCTGATGGTGAAGGCCGGCATGGTCACCAGCAACGGCGAAGGCATCCGCAAGATCAAAGAGGGGGCGGTGAAGATCGACCAGCAGAAGGTGACGGATTTCCAGAAGGAGTACACCTTCGACAAGCCAGTCGTGCTTCAGCTCGGCAACCGGAAGTTCGCACGGCTAAAGCCGTGAAGTCTCGTAGGGTGCGCTTCAGCGCACCGGTTATTCGCTTCGAACAGAAATAACCGGTGCGCTGAAGCGCACCCTACGAGAGTCAATTCCGTTACTTCGCCTGTTCACCCCGCAGATACACGAAGATCACGGCGTCATTCTGCTCTGCCTGGGCTTTCTCCTTCTGGCCCGCTTCCTTGGCGGCGGCGGGCTGGGGTTGGCCGGGTTGAGCGGGCTGAGCGGCTTTCGCTTGCGCCTGATCTTCGTGTTTCACCACGAGAATGCGCGCGTTGCCCTGGCTCACGAGTTCCGTCACCTTCGCCATGCGACCGTTCACGCGGGCGGAGAAGATCAGCTGCGTCTGCTTTTCCTTCGCGTTGGGCTGACCGGGTTGCGCGGGCTGCTGTGCGGAAGCGGTTTGCGCGCCCGCGATTTCATTTCCGCTATAGACCACCATGCCATTGTTGGCGTTGCCGCTCTGAAAGAGCACTTCTTTTGCCTTCGCGGCGTCGGTGGGATTGGCGACGAGGATCGACACCTCGACGCCTTGCCCCGCGTTTTGCGCGGGCTGTTGCTGCGGCGCGGCGCCGGCCGGTTGCTGCTTGCCTTGTTCCTGCGGAAATGCGACCGCGATGATCGGCTGGGTGCCATTTTCGAGCGCGATCGTCGGCCCATCGCGCGTGACGACCACCGCTTCGCCGGACTGTTCCTGCGGGGCATTTTTGGCATTCGCTCCGGCTTGGCCCGGTTGATCCGCGAAAACCGCAAACGAAAACGCCGCCGCGAACGGAACTGCAATCCATTTTGATCGAGACATGCTGCACCTCGGGTGAGAGAAGTGATTTGATTCAACGACTTCGCGCTGGTTTACGACTGCGTGAGCGAAATCGTCAATCACAGAAATTTCTTCAAATCCGAAATACGATGTGACGATGGGGCGAACGATCGCGATCGGAGATATTCACGGCGCCAGTCGCGCACTGGCGGCATTGCTCGATGCGATTCAGCCGATGCCGGATGATCGGCTCATCGCGCTCGGCGATTACGTGAGCCGAGGAATTGACTCGGCCGGTGTCATCGAAAGGCTCATTGCACTTCGCTCGCAAACGCAGCTCGTGTGTCTGCGGGGCAATCACGAAGAGATGATGATGCGATCCCGCAACAATCCGGCGGAGCTGCGCTTCTGGCTGAGCGTCGGTGGGGAAATGGCGCTGATGTCGTATGCACCGCTGCGCATGAACCTGACCCTCCGTTCGGTACCGGATTCGCATTGGGAGTTTCTCGATGACTTCTGTGTCGACCGGTTCGAAACCGAGACGCATCTCTTCGCACACGGCGGGGTTGATCCGGAGCTGCCGATGGCAGCGCAATCGCCGGCGGTGTTGCGTTGGAAGAGTTTCGGGCAGGCGAAGCCGCACGAGTCCGGAAAGGTGCTCATCTGCGGACACACGCCGCAGTCGTCCGGGCTTCCAAATGACAAGGGGTTCGCGATCTGCATCGATACAGGCGCCGGCAGCGGCGGACCGATCACGGCGCTCGACGTCAATGCGCGAACGTATTGGCAGGCGAATGAGGAGAAGAAGGTGACGACTGGCGCATTGTCATTCTGGAGTTCGTGAGTTTTTTGAGAAACTGGACGAGCCGCGACCGTAAGGGAGCGGTTTCTGATTCACAATCGCACAGTCCGCTCCCTCACGGTCGCGGCTCGTTGTAAAAAGTCACACGCTCTGAGCGAAGCGAAGAATCTCGACATCCGGTGCCGCTTGCGATTCCGAGATCCTTCGCTGCGCTCAGGATGACAAGCCATCACGTCTGATGGTGCTAGTGCGAGCTCGAAGTCGTCGTCACAGGCGTTGTCGACTTCACCGCGTTCCACTCGCTGACGTTTCCACAAAGATCGACGGCGGCGATGGCGAGTTCGTCTACGCCCTGGGCTTTGTCAGCGGGGATGAGCAACTGTGTCTGTTCGCCGGGCACAACCGAGAACTGCCACTTGCCGTTGAGTCGCGCGTAAACCGCCCAGCGCGCGGCTCTCTCGCCCAAGTCCGGTTTGATCTGCACGTTGATCGCGCCATTATTCCGTTCGACCTTGAGGTCGGGATGGCCCGGCGGACGGTTGTCGACCCACGGCATCGGCGGGGTGAGCGCGGGTTGGGCGTATGGCCCCGCGAGCAGGCTTTGCTGCAATGCGGTATTGCGAAGAAGATTTCCGCCGTGCCAGAAGACGTCGCCTTGGCCGTATTCGCGCGAGAGCTCGATCTCCGGGAGCGCGTCCTTCGCATTTCGACCAATCGCGATGCCGGGCGCGAGGATGCGCTTCTGCAGGTTCTGCTGCGACCACCATTGAACGAGCTTGCCGAACGGTTGCCCCGGCGAAGTCGTCGGCCAATACAACTGCGGCGAGAAGTAATCGCACCAGCCTTTGTTCAGCCACAACTTCGAATCGCAGTAAAGCGCCTCATATGAATCGAGCCCCGAAACCTCTGGCGGATTCTTCGGCCGCCAGATGCCGAAGGGGCTGATGCCGAATTTCGCGTTCGGCCGCGTGCGCTTGATGTCATTGAATAGCGCCTCGACGAACGTATTCACGTTCTGCCGCCGCCAATCCGATCGCGAAAGCGTTCCGCCGCTCTGTTTGTACCGCCGCCACGTTTGCTCGTCCGGGAAATCCACATCCTGTTTCGTCTTCGGATCCTTCACGCGATACGGATAGAAGTAGTCGTCGATGTGAATGCCATCGACGTTGTAGCGTTTCACGACATCATGAAACACGCTCAGGCTGTAGCGAATCGTCTCCGGGTCGCCCGGATCGAGCCACAGCTGATCGCCGTATTGGCGCACGATCTCCGGGTGCGTGCGGCTGATGTGATTCGGCGCGACGGGACTCTTCGCTGACAGATGAAGTGCGCGATACGGATTGAACCACGCGTGCAGTTCGAGCCCGCGTTTGTGCGCTTCGTCGATCCACGTTTGAAGTGGATCCCACATCGGCGAAGGCGGCTTGCCTTGCTGGCCTGTGAGATATTCCGACCACGGCTCGATCGACGATGGGTACATCGCATCGCACGCGGTGCGCACCTGGAAGATCACGCAGTTGAGATGATTCCGTCGCACGCAGTCGAGCAGGGCGATCATCTCCTGCTTTTGCTGGTCGACGGTGAGCGTCTTCGAGCTGGGCCACACGCCGTTGCTCACGGTCGAAACCCACATCGCGCGCAGCTCGCGCGGCGGTTGGGGGACATTCAACTCGGTCGGACTCGCATTGACGAAGCTCTGCGCCGTGACGCACGAACTGTTGATGAAAACCAGCGAGAAAGCGAGGAGGAAGAGCAGAGTTCGCATGAGTCGCGAAAGTGTAGCCATGATGAACTTCCGGCGGTAGAGCAAATTACATAATTCTGATTCAAGCGCATAACCTACGGCGCAGTCGTCGTTTGCTTGTTGGCGGTGCTGTCGTTCGCGTCGGACGGATGCGAGATCTTGAACCCGTCGAACGAGCAGCGGAACTCCCTGTCCGTTGAGTTCACCGCCTCGACTCCGACCCGCACCTCATCGTCGAAGTCGGTATCGATGGGCTTGTACGCCTTCCACGTTTTCCCATCCTGGCTCGCGGAGGCTTTGAACTGCCCGCCGCTGCGCTCGAGGCGCAGCCACGTGTCCGCGTCGTTCAAATTCATCTGCCACTGCGACTTTGACTGTTTCCCGTCCTTGCGTAATTCGAAGTTGAGATAATGCCGCACATGGCCGTCCCGAAACAGCGCGGCGCGCTGTAGGCTGAGGTGATTCTGCTCGTCCTGCACGACGAGAATTCCCGCGCCGTTGTACGGCGTGCGGCCTTCGATCTGGCTGACGTTCTCCGGCGCGAACTTCCCAGACACTTTCACTTCAATGGTGAAATCGCCGCTCGTTTTCGAAAGCACGCGCGGGGCGTTCCACTGATTCAGCTCGGCGGCGAAGTCGTGCGGCGTGTCGGAGGTGACGATTGTCACGCGCTGGCCGTTGGTCGTGATCAGACAATCATTGTCCGGATCGATGGCTTCGCCGATGGGATTCGTCGCCGGTTGAGTGGCCGATTGCAACGCCATGATGAGCACGAGTGCGATGTGAATCAGCATACCCCCTCCCGTAGGGTCCGCTTCAGCGGACCGGTTATTTGCTTTTTCGCGCTTCGAATCACCGGTCCGCTGAAGCGGACCCTACGAAGCGGAGTTTTACAAAAGCGAATCGAGTTCCTCCACGAGCTCCTTGAACCGCTTCATCGCCGCGTCCACGGGCTCGGGCTTCTCCATATCGACGCCGGCGCCGCGCAATAGATCCAGGGGGTATTGACTCGATCCACCTTTCAGAAACCCGAGATAGTCATTCAGCTCGCGCTGGCCACCGTTCACCACGCGCTGCGAGAGCGCGATCGCGGCGCTGAGGCCCGTCGCGTATTTGTAAACGTAGAACGCGCGATAGAAGTGCGGGATGCGCATCCCTTCGAGCTCCAGTTCCGAATCGATCGTGAAATCCGGGCCGAAGTAGAGCTCGAGCAGCTTGCGGTATTGCTTGCGAACCGTTTGCACGGTGAGCGGTTCGCCACGTTCGACGAGCTCGTGCGTGATCTTTTCAAACTCGGCGAACATCGTCTGGCGGATGATCGTTCCGCGGATTTCATCGATCGCGTGGTTGATCAGGTACGCGCGCTCTTTTCTATCCTTCGCGCGCTCGAGCATGTGGCGAAGGAGCAACTGTTCGTTGAACGTGCTTGCGACCTCCGCGACGAAGATGGTGTAATCGTAATACTGAAACGGCTGCGTTTTCGCGGAGTAATAGCTGTGCATCGAATGGCCGGCCTCGTGCGCGAGCGTGAAGACGTGATCGAGCACTTCCGGCTCGTAGTTCATCAATATGTACGGCTGTCCGTCGTAACTGCCGCTGGAAAACGCGCCGCTCTGCTTGCCGGCGTTGGGATATCGATCGCACCAGCGGCCGGTCGTCAGCCCACGCTGCAATTCCTTCGTGTATTCGTCGCCGAGCGGTTCGAGCGAATCGACGACGATCTTCACCGCGTCGTCCCAGCTCGTCCGCTTCTGCAAGTCCGCCAGGATCGGCACGTACGTATCGTAGTGATGAATCTCCTTCAGCTTCATCTTGCGCTTGCGAAGATCGTAAAAGCGATAGAGCGCCGGCAGGTTTTTGTGCACCGATTTGATCAGGTTGTCGTAAACCGAAACCGGCACCTTATCGCCGAAGAGCGCCGCTTCGAGCGCGCTGGGATAATTGCGCGCCTTCGCGTAGTAAACATCGCGTTGCACAGAGGCATCGAGGGACGCCGCGAAGGTGTTCTTGTGCGCGTCGTACTGCGCGTAGTACTTGTGAAACGCTTCCTGGCGAACGTCGCGACTTGGTGAGCGAAGGAAAACGGAGAACGACGCGTGGCCGAGCTCGATGAGCTCGCCGCGTTCATTCTTGATCGTCGGCCATTTCAGGTCGGCGTCGTTCAGCTGGCGGAAGATCTGGTTCGACGCCTGGCTCATCTGCCCCTGCATCGCGAGCAGTTGTTCTTCCTTATCGCCGAGCGTGTGAGGGCGATAGCGGAGGATGCGCTCGAGCAGCAGCTTCCATTCCTTCAGCTCCGGCGACTTGAGGAGCTTGCTCATCGCCTGTGGCTTGATCGCGAGCAACTCGGGTCGAATGTAGCTGCCCGCCTGCGACGCCTGCGTCGCGACGTGCTGATAGCGGCCCTTCATCCGCTGATAGTCGCTGTTGCCCTGATCCTCGGATGTGCGGAGAAACGCGTACACGCCGAGTCGTTCGCCGTCGCGTTCGAAGTCGGAATCAAACCGCAGCGCGCTCGCGAGCGCCTTTGCGCTGCTGCCAAGCTTGCCTTTGAATTTCTTATAGCCCGGGATCTGCTTTTCCCACTTCTTGAATGCCGTTTCCCAGTCCTTGTCGCTCTTGAAAAGCGACGCGAGATCCCAGCAGTCAGCGGATTTCACTTCGCTGCGCTTCGGCAACGCCTTCACCTTGGCAACTTGTTTCAACATAGTCCGCCCATCGTCGCCATCAATTCGCGCGAATGCAATACGTTCTCGCGCTGACTCATCCCCACTTTCGCGTCGGTCTGTATCGGGGGCATAAAATAGCCCGAGCCCGCTTGTCCCGGGCTCGGGAGTGATCACCCCGGCACAATCGAACTGGAGTCGATCATGTCTCGCAAGGATGCGATTACATGGG
>JAICIO010000111.1 GCA_025924315.1 Phycisphaerae bacterium | reverse complement strand
TTTTTATCATTTCGTGGGGGCGCCCCCCTTCTCTTTCTCGCGCCGTCCCCCCCCAACAAAACCTTGCCGCGGGGGCCGGCGGGCGGCCGGGCGGGTCTTGCCCACCCCCGCCCCCCCCCCGCCCCCCGCGCCGGGCGGCATCTCCGTGCGCAATTCAACGTGATCACTTCCTCGTCGCAACCCGCCCCAGATCCGGCTCCTTGTGCTTCGAGCCGGAGGCATTTAGCAGCTTGATCGCCTTGTTTACGTCGGCGACCTTGAAGATGCTCGTTGTTCGTCCCCCGGGCGCGCCGCTTGTCACGTAGCCGTAGCGAATGTTGATGTGATCCTGCGCGAGCAACGTTGCGACGGCCGCGAGCGCGCCGGGGCGATTCGACAGTTCCAGGCACAATACGTCGGTTTCGGTCATCGGTAAATTCAGTTTTGCGAGCACCGGTCGTGCGACCGCGGGGTCTTCGACCACCAGCCGCATCACACCGTGCTCGTCGGCGTCGGCGAGCGTCATCGCCACGATGTTCACCTTTTCGTCCGCCAGCACGTTCGCCACCTGCGCGAGCACCCCCGGCTTGTTGATCAGTGAGATACTGAACTGCGTCACAATGTGAGCACCCGCCACGTTCACCTCCGGTTGGAATAGAACGTCACGAAACGCCGTCGAGCCGCCATTTTACCATGAACCGGGCCTAAGACGCCGCGCCTTTTGGCGTCAGTACGTGAGACGCTACACTTATGTCGATGGATGTAATGGAACCGAAACCTGCCGTAAAAATGACCGCACCGTTTCTCGGTTGGAGCTTGCCGGGACGAACGATCGTTTTCTTCCTTTCCGCTGCTTCGATCTGGTGCCTGCTCGCGGAGTTTTATCACCTCTGCAGCATGCAGAAGTTCACCGAATATGTGCTCGTGCCCGCGACCATCCTGCTGATCGCGATGGCGATCAACGATCGCCTGCGCGGCGATCATCGGCTGTGGCGCGCGGTGGTGATCGGCGCCGTCGGCGGATTCATCGCCGCGTGCTCGTACGACACCTTTCGCATGCCCTGGGTGATCGGCGCAATCGATCATGTCGGACCGCACTGGCTTCGGATGCAGCTTTACAAAGTTTTTCCCCAATTCGGCGCGATGATCATGGGGCTGCCGTATTCCCCGGAAATGACCGATTCGCAGTACCCGCTCGCCGCCCATGTCCTCGGCTGGATCTATCACTTTTCCAACGGCGTGACCTTCGGCGTGATGTACATGGCGCTGATCGGCGATGCCACGCGCCGCAGCTGGCTATGGGCGATCGTCCTCGCGGTCGGCTTGGAGCTCGCGATGCTCTTCACGCCGTACACCGGCTTCTTCGGCATTCCGCTCACGGCGCTTTTCATCGTCGTGACGCTAACCGCCCACCTGATCTTCGGCGTAGCCCTCGGGCTGTTCGCGCGGAAGTGGTCGTTCAATTGGTATGAGCCAGTACCGGCATAAGGATGAATTATGAAGGATGAAGGATGAAACCCGACGAACTGCTTTTCTCTTCATTCTTCATAATTCATCCTTCATCCTTCGCCTAGAACTGCCAACCCACGCCCAGCACGTATCGCAGATCATTCTTGAGCGCATCCGGCGCTGGCGTTGAATCGCGCTTGTACTCCACCTTGAACTCGGTGAAGAAGCTCTTCGTCAGCGTCGCGCGAACGCCCGCGTCGGCATTCAGCAGATAATCACCCGGATCTTCAAACGCCGGCAGATATTCAAGGTTGTGGAACAGCGTGACCTTGTCGTTGATCTTTTTGTCCACGTGATATGCCAGCCGCAGCGCGATGCGATTGTCGGTATCGCCGGGATCGTAGTTTTCGTAGATGTAGTTGATGCCGACTTCGGTGTTGAAGTTGAAGTCGGGACTTTCGACCCACTGATAGCCGACACCGACGCCGGGCGTGACGCGGATGAACAGATCCGCGATGCGGTCGTGCTCGGTGCGAACGGATGCGTAGCCATACCACTTCTCGGTCCAGAAACGATCGTACTTGGCGAGCGCGGCCCAGTTGTCGACGCTCGTCGTGGTATCGCCTCCGCCCGCGGGTTTCTCTTTGCCGAAGTTGTAGCTGCCCGCGAGTGTGAAGCGATCGTCGTTCACCTCATCGTCTCGCCTGAGCTGAGCCCCCGCATCAACGCCCAGCGACAGCGAGTGCGAGTTGCCCTCCGTGAGCAGTCCATTGACGAGCACCGATCCGGTCCACTTCTCATCGCGCGTGTCGAGCGATTTGATGTCCGCGATCGGAAGCGGCTTTCCATCGGCGGTCACCGCTTGCGTCGTCGGGCTGGTCGCCAGCGCCGTTTTCATCCGCTCGCCGCTGCTCATCTTGATCCGCGCGGGTGTGTCCGTGGAAAACGTCTGCACGTCCTTCAGATCAACAACGATGTCGCCCGCGACGGTCGAGCTGATCTTCAGCTTTCCACCGGCCAGTTCGGTGACGGTACCGGTGAGCTTGTCCCCATTGTTGAAAATGACGACGCCACCATGGACGAATGTCGCGCATGCAAGCGCGGCGCACAGCGCAAGACAGTTGAGTCGGATCACGAACAATCTCCTTCAGCGCGAGAGTCGGGTTCGCGCCGCGGGAGATTGTGCTGAGCATCGCTCACCCCACCAACATTCCGCAAAATTCGAGACAGTCCGATAACCGAAATCATCAGACGCTGCGTGATTCCGCTTCGAGCGATAAACTCAGATGAACGGAGCCAAGCTATTCTTCGCGACCAGTCAGAACAGAATCTTCGCAAGACTTCCCGACTGCATGTGCTGCTGGTCGAGGACCGGCCGAGCACGGCAAGAGCAATGCAACAATTGCTTGAAGAGAACGGCTTCAACGTGCGCGCCGCCGGCACCTACCGCGACGCCCTCGCCATCGCGACCGAGTGGCTTCCCGACGTGCTCATCGCTGACATCCAAATGCCCGGCAAGGACGGCATCGAGCTGATGAAAACCATGCGGCAGGCCTACCCCAACCTAAAAGGCATCGTCGTCAGCGGCGACACGACCGAAGCGACATCTCAACGCTGCCACGACGCCGGCTTCATCGCATGCCTCACCAAGCCCGTCAAGATTGAGCAAATCGTGGAAGCCATCGCGCGAATGTTTTCATGATTTGGCGGCGAATAGCGGCTACCAGGCATTTGATTGTCCGAAATTTGCCGTCTTTGTATTCAGTATGTAGAAAAAGCGTTGACCCCTTCGGGGATCCACCGGTATCCTCCCATTGTTCCGTCCCGAACCTGCGGGGGCATCACAAGCTGCTCCGGTCGGAGAAGCGTGCCACGTCTGGGGACCATTACACGTCTGGAGGAGAGGTAAATGAAGAACGTGTCGAAGGCCGCACTGCTCGCCGGCGCTGGGGTCGTCATTTCGGGGGATGCACAGGCGAGCGTCCAGTACACGACTCCCGGACCGCACGTCGCCGCGAATCAATACATTCAGAATTTCGATTCGCTTCCCAAATCACCTGAGAACACGAGCCTGCAAACCACAGTTCCGTGGAAGGACGACGACGTATCAACCTCGACGCAGACGAGCATTCCCGGCTGGTACCTGTATCACCCGATTGCGGCAACCGAGGGTGGCACCAACCAACATCAGCGGTTTCGCATCGGGCCAGGTTCCTCGGGCACAGGCGCGTTCTGGAGCTTCGGCTCAACCAATAGCGCGGATCGGGCGCTTGGCTCGCTCAATGCCGATACGATTTCGACCGCTTCGAATGCGGTCCCAGCGCCCGCGACGCTCGAAGAGCAGCAGATATTCATGGGCCTTCGGCTGACCAACGGCACTGCCAACACGTTGACATCCTTCACGCTGGACTATCGCGCCGAGCAGTGGCGCCAATCAGGGAATGCGCCGGAAACGTGGACGTTTGAATACAGCCTCGACCCGACGACGACCATCAGCAGCCCGCATTCGCAGTTCACGGCCGCTAGTGCCGGTAATTTCACGTCACCCAACACCAGCACCACCGCGGGCGCGATTGATGGCAATGCCGTGGGGAATTTCGTTGTGGTCGCGCCGTTCACCGTAACGGGGATTCAATGGGCGCCCGGCACCGACCTGTGGCTCCGATGGGCGGACACCAACTTCCCCGGCCCGGATTCGACGACCCGCGCGGACCAGGGGATGGGTCTGGACGATCTTCATTTCTCCGCGAATTTTGACGTGATCCCTGAACCCGCCGGCCTGAGCTTGCTTGCGCTTGGCGCCGCAGCGCTTCTGAAACGCCGTCCGAAAGTTCAATGAAATGAGCGGCTTCGCGCCCGGAGTGCCTGCACCTCCGCTTTGGAACTTCACTTCTCGAGGAGCGGTTCCCTCGGGATTGGAAATCCGCGCACCACGCGCGATCGACGCACGCGCTTGGCGAATGCTTCTACCTCAGGTCGCGACTCGCCTCGAGCGCTCGCGCGTACTCGTTGCGACGCTTCCGTACCCCTCGCCTCATGGAATGGAGGTTCGCCGCGTCGTCGGCGCAGCAGCTGCCACAGAGCATTATGTGCAGGTCCCGTTCACCGGGCCTCGAGTTATTGTTCATGTCATTCCACCGCTGCGCCGTCAGGGGATCGGGCGCGCGCTGATCGAGGCGATCGGTAAGTTGGTCACGGCCGTCTCAACTGCCCAGCGACGGGATGCTCAGGTGCTCTATGCAGGATCGCTCGTCGCGCCGGGTGCGCCGGAGGAAGCGATTTGGCGATCTCTTGGCTTTACAGGAGAAACCCGCGTTCGGATCCATGACCTCGATGCAGTCGAAGCCGAAGCGCGCCTTCGACCTCTGTTCCGGCGGATTGAGTCTCGAATCCCCCAGGACGTGTCGATGATCTTTCTTGAACAAGCCACCGCGGCGCAAAAGCAGCAGATCGCCGACATGCACGTGAAATACCTCGGCGGGCGAACACAGCAAATGCAATCGATGCTCGCTGACTGGGAATTGCATTATCGCGGACATTCCCTCGTGCTGCTGCAGCGGGATCGAGTCATTGGTTTTTCTCTGACGCGCATGGTTGAGCCCGATGTCACCAACATCGACGCCAACGTCATTGAGCCCGAGCACCGCAAGACCTGGGCGAACGTTTATCTGAAATACGAAGAAGCCCGCTCACAGCTGGCGGATGGAATCCGAAAGACGCAGTTCCAAACCTTCGACCATCACTACGACACGCGCCGTTTCGCCGAGCGCACCGGCGTCGTCGACACGGGATACCTTCTCTCGCTCCATCGTCCGCTCAATGCGATACCGTCCGCGCCTTGATCACTCGTCTGCGTCGCTCCGTCGGCCTTGTGCGCGGCGCATTAGCAGGATCTCCTGCACGCGCGATTCGTACTGACGTTTGCGAGCGGGATCGAAAAGCTTCGTCGCGTAAAGTTCCGCCAGACGCCGGTGGGCGCCGAGCGCATTGGGATCCACCGCCAGGCATGCTTCAAACGCGCGAATCGCTTCTTCAATCCGACCGAGCTCCAGAAGCGCAAGTCCCAGTCGGTAGTGCGAGGGCGCATGGTCACGCGCACACACAATCGCGCGCCGCGCCCATTCAGCCGCTTCGACCGGACACGCCCGCGCAAGGTGCACTGCCGCCAATCCCTCGAGCGCTTCGACCTCATCCGCGTCGTATTCCAGCGCGCGATGGAAATTCGCTTCCGCCTCGTCCAGACGCCGCATTCGAAGGTACAGTCGTCCGATCAATTCCTGCAGTTCCGGCGCGCTCGTGCTTTCGCTCTCCGCCCTTTGCAGATGTGCTAGCGCCTGGGCCATTCGCCCCGCAGCGAACTCGAGCGATGCCATGCCCAGATGTGCGAGCGGCGCCGCGCCGCCGCGCGCCAAGATTTGCTCGATCAACTGGCGAGCCTCCGCAACACGACCGGCTCGGTAATACGCCTCCGCCAGCAGTTCCATATTGCCAGGCGATGCCGAATCACTGTCGGCCAACGGACGCAACACCTCGATCGCCTGTGCCGCGCGCCGCGCCTCCATCAACGATCGAGCGAGGTTCAATGCATTCGTCCTTGCGATCACGTCGCACTCACGCCGTGCGCCCTCATCAGGCGGCTCGGAATATCCAAGCTCCAGAAGATGGCGGATTGATTCCTCCGACGCACGCTCGAAGTCGTCAGTCCTTTTGGAAGGATGATCCGGTTCCGATTCCCACGTCACCCGTTCGTCCGGCAATGAATTCTTCTGCGACAGGATCTCGGACCAGACGCGGCCATCCATATCCGTCGCCCGTGGGAGACCGAACAATGCCAGCACGGTCGGCGCGACATCGACGGCATTCGCCGAAGAAAGCTCCCCCGATCCGCGCTCAACTCCGGGACCCGCGATCACTGCAAATCCGCGCCGATCATGCCACGCCGCGGCATGCAATTCCGGCGATCCGATCTCGCTCTGCTGCGGCCGGCGCTCGTCGTGGCAATACCCATACGGTGAAACGAGCAGCACGGTCGTGTCCGCGCCGGACAACTCGAGCAACCGTCCCAGCATCAGGTCGTGAAACCAATACGCTCGCGCGACGACTTCGTTATAAAGTTCGTATTCGCGCGCGCTCACGCACTCGCGCCGCGGCGGATGAAATTCCATGAACCACCGCGAAAACTGCTCGATCCCGGGATAACACACCGCGGCAAAGTCCCACGGCCGATCGTGTTCGACAAGAAATGTCGCCGCCGCATGAACGGTTGATGTTTCTGCTACGATTGCTGCGCACGCGGCAAGCCGGGGATCGCTGTTCTGATCGACCTGACTCGCATCGGGGATGAGTTGCTTGAGCGCGTCGAATTCAACATCGCGCGCGTGCATATGCAGCGGCCGAAGCTTCTGCCGGACCTCCGCCGGCTCGATGCATTCGCCGAACTCCGGCGGATCACTCACGCCTGCCATCATCTTCGCGTAACGGTCGGAAACCATCACCCCACGGATCGGCTCCGCCGGGTGCGTCGCAGGCCACCCGACCACATGGCAGCGAATGCCGTTTTCCGAAAGGATCGTCCAGACCGCTTTGGCTTTTCGAGTGTGTGTTCCGACGGGCTTACTTCCCAGACTGTCCCGCCGAGGCTCTCGAAACCCCACCACGCCGTGCTGATGCGGCCGCTTCCCCGTCGCGACGTTCGTCCAACATACGGGCGACAGCAACGGCGAAGGCGACGCCAGCGCGCCCCGATTACCGCTCGCAACCAGCCTCGCCAAATTCGGCATCCGCCCCGCCGACAGCAACGGATCGATCACGCCCCAATCCGCCCCATCCCACCCCACCAGCAGCACGCGCCGCACCGCTCGCGGCGTGGTCTCATTCTGATTCATGCGTTGAGACAATAGGTCACCACCGTCAAAACGAGCGATCGTTGGACTCGAGAACGAGATTCTAATATGCGGGAAAAACGCAGCTTGCAGGACTCGAACCTGCAACCTTCGGTTCCGTAGACCGACGCTCTATCCAATTGAGCTAAAGCTGCAATTCGCCTCGGGTTCGACTCGGGCGAAGGGGGGCCTATCGTGACGCCCGCGGACTGTGCTGTCAAGTTTAGGATTGCGGTGGGGTTTGATCAATCTTCTTTGGAGGAATGCGTCGAAGTCGCAGGCGGTTTCGCAGAGGGAATGAGTTTGATCTGCGAAACCGCACGCGACTTCGAGCGAGGTCTTGTTCGCCCGGTGATATCACTCGCTCGAGGGTTTGAGCGTTGTCGCATAGAGCTTGCCTTTGGATTCCCAAAGGCAGTACGCGAACTTTACGTCGGGGTCGGTGACGACGACGGGATCGGTCGTGTCGTGGGCGATTTTGTGCGGTTGGCCTTGGGGGGATTCAACCATGAGGTCGGCGTTGGCGGCGACCCACGCGGTGTATGCGCCGGATTTATTGACGGCGACGACGGGTTGGCGGCCGGTGCCGATTTGCTGATCGCCACCGGATGCGGTCGTCATGAACAGATCGTTCTTTTGTCGCCAGACGACGACCGGTTTATTGTGCGAATCGATGGTGAGATCGCCGCCGTCCATCGGGCAGCCGTTGAGTTTCCAACTCGTCACACCGAGCCGCTTTGGCTCACTGAATTTCTTCGCGTCGCTCGAGCGCGTGAGATACATGTCGCGATTGCCGTCGAGCCAGTTGCGGAAGAGGACGTGAACGGACCCGTCGCTGTCGAATGCGACGGAGGGATGGCAGCACTCGCAGATGTGGCCGTCGGGTGATTGATAGATCTTCGTGTTCTCTTCCCAGGAGATTCCGCCGTCGCGCGAAAGCGAGCCGTAGAGAGCGGTCTTGTTGTCGTTACGCAGATCGAGCCAGACGCAGTAGAGCCGCTGGTTGCCGTCGCTGGCGAGGTCGTGCAGGCCTTCGCGCGCGGAGGCGAGCATGTCGTTGACGTGTCCGACGTCAGCCCAGGTGTGGCCGTCATCGGTGCTGCGCCACGCGGTGATGTCGCCGTCGGCGCGCTTCTTGGGATTTTCACCGGTGATGGCGGTGACGACGATGGCGTTTTTCACGACCGCGATGCGCGGTCCGCGACGCATGCCGAGCGGGAGCATCGGCGCTTGCGCGATCTTTACCGGTTTTTCGAACGTCTTTCCGCCGTCGCGCGAGAGGGTGAAGAGGATTTGCTTGTCTTTACCATAAACGACATACAGCGTGTTGCCGTTGGCGACGGTGGCTTGGGGTTCCGCGCCGTCGGCGAAATCGACGGGCGTCGGTTCGGCACGCAGACTCAACGTGAGCGAAAGAACAACGAGGAAAAACGCAATTCGCACGGTCCACTCCTGTAGGGTCCGCTTCAGCGGACCGGTTATTTCTCCGATGCAAAAGCGAGTAACCGGTCCGCTGAAGCGGACCCTACAAATTCATTGCAAACGTCAGTGCATCCCGATCGACGCGATGCGGTCGCCTTGCGTGGTCGCGTGTCGCGGTTGAACGAGGTCCATCAGCGCGCCCGCGGCCGTGTATCGATCGAATCCTTCGCGCGGATACGGGTTGGTGGCGCCGATGAGCGAGACGATCACGCTGAAGAGCGCGGCGGCGCCCGCGATGCACCACGTGATGCGCGAATGCTCGCGGCGGACCCAGGCGCCGATCCAGTACGTCAGGAACGGCAGAAAGACAACGAACCATCGCGATGCGAACATGGCGTCGCGCCACTGGACCTGCGATGCGCAGTAACCCAGTATGATGATGACCGCGCCGAGGCCCGTCGCGATCGCAAGCATTTTGGTCGAGCCGGGCCAGTGGCGATGCATGACCGCAAAGATTCCGATGAAGCCAAAGATCACCAGCGGGAAGTGGCTGAGGATTCCGTGAGAGCCAACCAGTGCGGACCAGACGCGGTTGACGTACTTGCCGACAAGCAGCCATGCGGACGGCGCGGCCATGTCCTCGTCATCCCCGTCATTGGATGTGACGACGAGCGATGGCATTCGCGGGCGCATCGAGAGATCTTCGTGCACCGATTGCGGGACGAGATTGCCGGTCGGGACGGCGGCGACGAGATGCAGGACGATCGGTGGAACCATGCCGATGCCAAAGAGCAGCACGCCCGCGATGCGAAGCGAGGGGCGGAAGCGAATCGCGAGGATCACGAGCGCGAGCAGCGCCGCGAGGACGATCGCAGCCGGATCGAAGGTAATCGCAGTCGCCGCCGACAACCCGCCGAGCACGAGCCATCCGCCACATCGAGCGGGCTTTGGTGATTGTACGACGTGTATGAGGCAACCCGCGGCGCAGAGCACCAGCACGGCCGCGGGCGCGTGCGGGTTGAGAACGACGGCGTAGCTGACGAGCCCGCTCGCGAGCACCGTGAGGAGCGCGAGCCCCGCACGCCACGGGCGCGAGAGCTCAAAAAGCCGGTTCATCCGGTAAAGCAATCCTGCGGATGCAGCAACCGGCAGCGTTGCGCCGATCACGGTCAGCAGATACGGGACGAGCACCGGGTTCTTCTGGAATGTGATGCCCATCAACCGCATGAGCCAGTACGGCCCGGCGAGGAGAATCGCCATCACCGGGGGTTGATCGGCGTAGACGCGATCGTCCACGCGCACGACTTGTGCGCTCGCCGGGACATTCATTGGCTCGATGCTGAGTCCGCCGGTTTCGACGATCGAGCGGACGGTTTCGAGGCGCACCGCTTCGTCATCGGAGAGATTGTCGGGATGGCGCAAAGGGCGCAGGAGCGGGAGGCAGATCAGCAGGAGCAGGATTGGGCTGATGAGTGCCCAGGGACGCACTTTCGGGCGCGCCCAGTAAAGTCGAAGTTGTCGTCGAAGCAGACGAAGCATTCAGGTCAGATCAGTACAAATGCAGGAACTGCACCCAGTTCTTGATGATCTTATTCCCGAGGCGCTCGTAGCGCACGTAGTTCTGTTCGGTCTCGCGTTTCACCTGGTCGACGGCGGCGAAGCCAAGCGCCTTTTCGAACAGGTCCTTCTCCGCGTCGAGCACCTTCTCGATGTCTTCGCGGGTGAACTCGAAGTGATATTGGAAGCCGAAAAGCCGCGTCTTGAAACGAAACGCCTGGTTCTTGCAGAGCTTGGATGAGCTGAGCAGCGCGTTGCCCGTCGGCGGAGGCGGAGCCGGCGGCGGCGCGGGATTCGCAGGCGGAGGCAGCTTCGGCAGGTCGAACGTGTCCACGTGGCAGTGGAACATCGGGGCGCCGTCCATCAGGCCGGTGACGATGGGCTCGGTTCCGCCGGGGAAAGGGAAGTTCACCGGTCCCCAGCCGAATTCCGGGATCGGGGTCACCGGATCCTCGGGCTTGGCGCCGGGCTTTGCGTTCGGATGAACCTTGGCGCCAGCGGCGTGGGCGAGCAGTTGGGCGCCGAAGCCGATTCCCAGCACCTTGCGGTTGTGCGTCACCATGCGGGTGACGGTCTCAAGCTCCTTCGCCAGGTACGGCTTATCGCTTTGATTGAGGTCTTTGATGGAGGTTGGAGCGTCGAGCACGACGATCGCCCGCACCTCGTCGAGGTCGGTCGGAACTTCATCGCCTTTATAGAGATGCCGGATTTCGAGGGGAATGCCGTAGTCACGAAGAACCGGAACGATTCGTCCAGGGCCGATGTAATCGACCTGCTGCAAAATAATGAGACGACTCATAAGCCGGGCAATGATCCGCGAGGGGCGTGGCGAATGCAAGAAACGGGGACACTGTAAACGGCTTACGCAGACGCTGGAAATGAAGCATGCGAACCGGTTCCGGAACAGGCTCGAATCAATTCGAATAGAATTTCTATAACATCTTGTTTTTAACGGTTTTACATCATTAATATTTCCCTGTACAAAACCCTAACAAAACGCTACCATGCCTTCGGTTTGGCAACGATTAAACATCGTTGCGAAAGGGGAAGTGATGGCGACGTTGGTTCTTTCCAATCAGTCGCTCGACCAGATGGAGGAACGGTCGGGCCGAGCACGGGCGGAGTCCGACCAAGCACTGCGCCGGGCGGCCCATCTGCTGCCTGACGATCGCGTGCTCGTCGAAATGGTCCTGCAGCACCGGATGTCGCTGAGGCAGGTGGCGACGGTGCTCAGGCAAACGCCCGGCACCATTTCGCGTCGCCTGCGGCGAATCACGAACCGCATGACCGATCCGATCGTCGAAGCGCTGCTTGATCCGGAACATCGCCTCGCTCCGGACTATCGCCGACTCGGCCTGGCGTATTTCCTGCAAGGCCAGTCAATCCCCACCATCGCTCGCACCCACGAGCTGCCTGTGGACGAAGTGAAGCAGATCATCACCTTCCTGCGCGTTTGGCATCGCGGAATGTCGGCGCGCTAGCCCCCGCCGCGGCGCGTTCTGCGTCGCGCACTTTTCCGAGGAACACATCATGCCATCAGAGCGACTCGCATTGCTGTCGCGTTGGTTTTGCATTCCGGTCCGAAGCGGACGAGAAAAGCCGAAGGTGGATGAAGACACTGTTCGTCGTATTCGGAAGCTCGCGCGACCGGGAACGATCATCCTCGTGAGCGGACCGAGTGGCTCGGGAAAATCGCTTTTGTTGCGGAAAGTCTGCTCACGTTTGTCCGCGCGAGCAATCCTGTCGCTCGACTCGATCACGATACCCGATGACGCGCTCGTGGATTGCTTTCAGGATGAGCCGCTCGAAACGACGCTTTCACTCCTCAGCCGCGTCGGGCTCGGCGAGGCGTGGAGCTACTTCCGAAAGCCGAGCCAGCTCAGCGAAGGCCAACGCTGGCGCGCCAAGCTCGCGCTTGCACTTCATCGCCTTCGCAATACGGAAAAACCGGTGCTTGTGATTGATGAGTTCTGCGCCGTTCTCGATCGACTGACCGCCGCGATCGTCGCACGGGCGCTGCGTCGGATGATCGACGCGCATCCGAATCTGTGCGCGATCGTTGCCACCAGCCACGATGATCTGATTCGCGCTCTCGAGCCCGATGTGGTCGTTCGATGCGATTTCGGGAAGACCACGATCGTCGCGCGAAGCGGATAGTTGAATCAAAGCCCATTCGGCGTCGCTTGCGGTTTCGCAGAGGGACACGCGTTGATCTGCGAAACCGCACGCGCCCTCGGTACCGATTCACCTTGCCTATAATCTCTCTGGAGACTCGCATGCAGCGCCTCACCCTGCTCGTTGTCTTCTTGATGCTTCTCACCTCCCCCACCTGGGCAATGTCACCCGACAGCCTTGGCATCGGTGGTCATAGTTCGGTCAGCCCGACGCCCTCGCGTAATTGGATCGAGACCGAGAACGAATTCGATCGCCAGAATCATCGCGTGGTGGACGACGCGACGTGGACGCTCGATGAGATGCGCCTGGAACGAGCGCTTCAGTCCGGCCATCTGCGCGAGTTCGATCTTCTGCAGATCGAACGCGATCGGCAGGAGCGGATTGACGCCCGCGATCGCGCGATCGGAATCGTGCGGGCGCATCCGATCCCCGCGCCACTTCCACGTGGCGATGCCTTGAGCGGAGGGTATGTCGGCATGATCTATAACCCGATGAGCCTGGTTTATCCGAGGAAATAGGCTTTCGGCTTGAACGGGCGCACCGCAATTTAGTATACAAGTCAGGCGCCGGCGCTTTCGGAGGGGCCCAACCGACGCCGGCTTCGATGTCCGGCGAATTCGCGCCAGCATCTAAGCGTCTTAACAACCATGCGTTGCATCCGGAGCCGTATGTCCTCTCGCCGTACAACCGCGCTCGCACTCGCCTGCTGCCTTGGGAGCGCGATATCCGCCTCTGCGGCCGATCTCACCGTCTCAAACACCGTGATCGGCAAGACCCCCGCGTACATCGGGTTCAACATGGGCCACTTCCTGCCCGGCAGCAACACGGCCGCGTGGGTGCAGTACTCGGGCGCGAATGGCTATCGCGTGTGGGCGTCGGCGAGTTACTACGAACCGAAGGATGATGCCGGACCATACGGTGACGGCGTGACGAACTTCGCGCAGTTCGATGCGCGTAAGACGGCGCTTCGCGCCAATCCCTTCGGCACGGATTCTAATGGGGTCCCATACGTCAATTGGACCGCGTTTCAAAACAACTGGTCGAACCTGAACCAGGCGAGTAAAGGCGGACGCAACGCGGTCGTGCTCGATCCGATGCTCGACAAGCTGAAAGCGCAGAACGTTCACGTGATCATGGAGATTCAGCGCAGCGATTCGTACGACATCAGCACGGTCGGCGGGGAGTGGGAGCAGTGGCAGCATTACTATGCGTCCGCGTATCACCTCGCGAGCAAGTACGGCATCACCGATTACCAGATGTACAACGAGCCGGATCTCGATTCGATCGACGCGAACGTGAATGAGTATGTCATGCGCCTTCAGCTCGCGAGCGACGCGGTTCATGCGGCGATCGACGACGTGAACAAAGCGAACCACACAAATCTCGTTGCGAACATGAGCGCGCCGGTGCTCGCGGGAAGTACGACGAACTTCAATCGTTATGCATCAGCGATTCTCTCGAAGCGACGAACCGACTTCGAAGGCAACGCAACGTCGTACGACATCGTGAACAGCTGGGACGCGCATCGTTACGGCAGCACGGGCGCGACGAACGCGGCCGTCGGATCGGCGTACGCGACCGAAATGCAGATGTTCAAACAGCAGGTGCCCGCCCTTTCGCCCGCGGGCGCGAATTCGATGCTGCCGATCACGTACAGCGAGTTCAATCGCTACACGAGCAGCACGTTCGCGGCCGACAGCACGCGCAGTCTCGATAACCCGGCCGACTATTCGACGCTCGCATCGCAGCTGCTCGGCATGACGAGCGAAGACGCCAAGGCGCTGTACGCGTTCAAGTTTAACCAGACGAACTGGACGGTGAACGGATCGGTCCAGCCGCAGAAGACCGGGTTTTATTACGTTGATGAATCGAGCGCGACGAAAGACACGACGGGCGCGACACACGGCGCGGAAGTGATGCGCCTCTTCGCGAAAGGATTCGCCGGCGAGCGCGATCGATATTCGACGTCGGTTCCCGAAGTGGACACCACGAGCGGCGCGAGCTCGCGAACATATCTCGCGAGCAGCTCATACGATCCCGCGATGGGAAATTATTACGTTTTCACGACGAATATGGCGACGTCGGCCAACACCGGCGTGCTCGATCTGAGCGCGTGGAATGTTCAGCCCGGCACGTATGTGTCGATCGAAGAAGTGAGCACGCGGCGCTACGGCGAAGTCTCGCAGCTCGTGCAGGTGCCGGCGAATCGAAAACTCACGCTCACGCAACCGGGCCAAAGCGTGTGGCTCGCGACGATCCCGCAGGGACAAGCGGTCGCGCCGACGACGATCAACGCGAGCGCCGATGCGTACGTCGAGAACAGCGAGACGAGCTCTTCGGCGCGCAGTACAAACTTCGGCGCCGCGACCACGGGAAGTGTCGGTCGCTCGAGCACGACCCTCACGAACGATTACGCAACATACCTGAAGTTCAACCTCGGCAGCACGCAACCAAATGGCGTCGAGCGCGCGATCCTGAAAGTGGATGGTCACAACGGCGTCGATGGCGATATAGCATCCTTCCACGTCTACGGAATCTTGAATGACTCGTGGACTGAGAACGGCATTTCGTGGATTACCGCGCCGGACCTGAGCAGCACCGACTCAAAGATGCTCAACGTCGGCACCGATGCTTTTCCCGTCGGCCATCTCACCTTCGACGGCCCGCAGAGCACGGCGATGTTGGATGTAACCGATTTCGTTCGACGCCATCCGGATCTCGTGCTGTCGTTCGTTCTCGTGCGCGAGCAGACGTTCACCGGCGACGAAGACAACAACCGCGTCGATCTCTCGATGCGCGAAAGCGGCGACGCCCCGCAGCTGATTGTCTTCGCACCGGAACCCGCGAGCGTCAGCGCGATAGTCATCTTCGGAGCTCTTGGGTTGACCCGTCGGTCCTTCAGAAAGCGTCACTCGTGACACGGCTTTTCCAAGCCGTGCGCATCCCGCACGGGCTGGAAAGCCCGTGTCACATGCAAGCGTTTGTTCACTCTATTTCGAAAAGGAGGAATTACGTTTCACCGATGAGATGCATCGCCTTAAGCAGGATGATCAAGAGCAGCGCAAAGAAGATCCCAAACAGAATCAGCAACCGAATGCGTTCCTGCTGGTCGTACGCTTTGAATGAAATCGAGCGGAAGCGCTTGCTTCCCGGGCGGCGCTCGTCGAGCACCTCGCGATAGCACTTGCTGCACATCTTCTGATTGTCTTCGGTGACAATCGTTTCCGGTTTGACAATTCGGCCGCACCTCGGACAAGGAATGCCCTGCGGTTTGCGCTTCTTCTGATCGGCGCGGTGGCAGTCCATGCACCAATAGCCCAGGCTGTCGCGGAGGCGCTTCTTGCCCGAAACGTCCTTCCCGCACATGCAGCATATTTTTCCCTTGGGCTTCGGCGCGTCGATGAGATGCGTCGCCGACGGATCTTCCTCTTCCTCGTTCGGCGCAGGCGGAGCCTTCACCTGATATCCGACGAAACAGGTGCAGGGCATGCCTTCGGGCGTCTTCTCGGTCGCGCCGACAATTCCACCACAGTCGGGACAAATAATGCTGGTCGACATTTCCACAAATCTCTCAGGCAAATCGTAGGCCAATTCTGCGCGATTTTCGCCGGACGACAAGGTGGGGAATCTGCTGAGCGAGCCTTTTCGCCCGCTTCGAGGAACGAAGCGCAACACCTTGCAATTTCACATCCTGCGTTCGCACGTCACACACCCCAACGGAGGTAGAAACATGCCATTGCCCGACTTTCTTCCCGGCAAGTTTATGTTACGCGCCGGCCAGCCGCGACATTACGCCGATTCTAAGACATGTCCACCATCGCCGCGCCCGTGCAGACGGCCTTCGAGACAATTTCCCCGTTGCGCGTTTCGCCAAAAATCGCGCAATGACGTGAACTCACAAAATCGTTCCGCTGAAGATTTTCTTCGCGCGATTCCCGCCCAAAGTCTCAAATCGCACCGTGAACCGTTGCGCGCGCCGCACTCAATCCGCGCAACACCTCCGGAATCTATAGAGAGCACTCCTTCCCGTGCCCTCAAACCGGAGACCCACGATGACCCCGCAAACACGCTCAGCCCCGACGCGCCGCAACGAACCGTTCCACAAGCCGAGCAAGCGAAATCCCCGCCCCTACCCGCTCAAGCCGCTCGCGCCGAAGCGTCGAGCACCTTCGCCGGCTCGAGCAACGCCATCGGCTCCGCCGCGCGCGCAGCCTCCGTCGTAAGCTGCCGCGCGACTTCATATTTCCCCAACGCCAGGAGCGCCCCCGGATGCGCATTGAGCTGATCCATCCACCGATCCCGCAACTCGCGCGCCTTCGCCACGAGCGCCGGATCGTTCTTCACCTTCGCGCGCTTCTGCGACCTGCCCTGAGCCTTGTCGAAGGGCGGCTTCTTCTTCGACTTCTCCACCATCGCCAGCGCCTGCGCCGACGGCGCCCCGAACTGCACACGCCGGGGCGTGGGCGCCTCGCCCGCGCGCTTCTGTTTCACAACTGGCTTCTGGTCCCGGCGCGCCGGGAGCTTCTCCCCCGTTTCATCCTTCATCTGTGGGTACCCGGAGATCGGGTGATCCACTTCATCACTCTTCGAAACAACCCCTTCGATCTTGCTCAGGACAGGCGCGCACACATCCTTCCAATGCACCCCCGGCGGAATCGGAAACACCAGCCGATCCTCTCGAATCGCCCCGCCATTCGTCGCACACGGATACCACCACGGCGTGGTCACATCGTCGACGTGAACCCTTCTCTGCCAGAAAATGTGAACACGGGACTTCTTTGTACTCCCCGCTCGAAACGCAATCGGCACAAACCCGAGCGACTCCCAGAAATAATTCGCCGCGATGTCCTGCGCGCACCAGCAGCAATACAGCTTGCACCCATACGCGCTGCGGCGAAACACTTCCGCCACAAGCGAAGCCCCGACAAGCTTTCTCTGCGTCCCCGGCGCCACGCACAACTGATAAATGACACCCAACTCATCGCGCTTCAGATAGCGATCTCTCGAAATGATGTAGCCGAGCTTCTCCTCTGTAGCTGCGACGCCTGCGTCGCGATCGACGCGCAGCGTCGAATCACTTGCGGCTTCGCCGCCACGCGAGGCAGGCCTCGCACCTACAGCCACCAAGACAGCCCCCA
>JAICIO010000110.1 GCA_025924315.1 Phycisphaerae bacterium | reverse complement strand
GGAATGGCCCCGAGGATCTTTCCCTGCGTCCCCTTTCCACTGCCGGGGGCGCCGAACAGGAGGATGGATTTGTACCGCATGCTCATATTCTAACGTAGATTCAACATAGTGGCGAAGGTGCGACGATTCGCCGCAAGATTGAGTGGGTTTGCGGTTTAATACTTCAAAAGGCATAACGATGCATCATGCGAAAACGGAGGGCTCATTCCAAATCCTCGGTATCGTGTAAACGGGTCGTGCCGACGTCCAATACCCAACTCCTTAAACTCGCCAGGAAGCGCCGTCCGCCCCAGACTTGGTATGACGAGCAACATGATCCGACGCAGCCTTCCGAAACTAAGCGCTCGTAAGGCATGCGTAGGGTCCGCTTCAGCGGACCGGTTATTGTTCTTCGGAAAAGACTACCATGGAACCCGGACCGTCGCCGCGTATCGACGCGGCTGGCTCGTCGGAGCGCCGCCGTGATCGACTGGCTCGACACAGTTTATCTCGACGAGATCGAGAGCATCATCGGAAAAGTTCCTCCGAAGATTGTCCGCGCGATTCTTGAACGGCTCGCCGCCGAAGAGAACTAGCCTTCGTCCGTCTCCTTCAACTTCGCGAGCACGCTGAAGTCTTCGAGGGTCGTTGTATCGCCTTTGATTTCACCGCCCGCCGCGAGTTCTTTCAGCAGGCGGCGCATGATCTTTCCGCTGCGTGTTTTGGGGAGCGCGTCGGTGAAGCGGATTTGATCGGGCTGGGCGAGCGCGCCGATTTCTTTTCGAACGACCTGGATCAACTGCTTCTTCAGATCTTCGCTCGGTTTTTTGCCGGACTTGAGCGTGACGAACGCGGCGATGCCCTGGCCTTTCATCTCGTGGGGCATGCCGACGCACGCGGCCTCTGCCACCGCCTCGTGGGAGACGAGCGCACTTTCGATCTCCGCGGTTCCTAACCGATGACCGGAAACGTTGATCACGTCGTCGACTCGCCCCATGATCCAGAAGTAACCGTCGCTGTCGCGTCGCGCGCCGTCACCGGTGAAATAGTAGCCGGGGATGTCGCTCCAGTACTGCTTCACGTAACGGTCGGGGTCGTTGAAAATCCCCCGTAGCATGCTCGGCCACGGCTTGCGGATCACGAGCAGCCCGCCTTGGTTGGGACCCAATTCTTTTCCGCTGCGGTCGACGATCGCCGCGTCGATGCCGAAGAACGGCAACGTCGCGGTGCCGGGTTTCGTCGGCGTGGCGCCGGGCAGCGGCGTGATCATGATTCCGCCGGTCTCGGTCTGCCACCACGTGTCGACGATCGGACACTTTTTGTGCCCGACGACATCCTGGTACCACATCCAAGCCTCAGGATTGATCGGCTCGCCGACCGTGCCGAGCAAACGCAGCGAAGACATGTTGTGCTTGTCCACCATCTCGCGGCCCTGCTTCATAAAGGCGCGAATGGCGGTCGGCGCGGTGTAGAAGATTGTGATCTTGTGCCGTTCGATCATCGCCCAGAAGCGGGAGAAATCGGGGAAGTTCGGCGCGCCTTCGTACATGAAACTGGTCGCGCCGTTGGCGAGTGGTCCATACACGACGTAGCTGTGACCGGTGATCCAGCCGACGTCGGCGGTGCACCAGTAGATGTCGTTGTCGTGCAGATCGAACACGTACTTCGTCGTGAGCTGCACACCCAGAAGATATCCACCGGTCGTGTGCTGAATCCCCTTCGGCTTGCCGGTCGAGCCCGACGTGTACAGCACGAAGAGCGTGTCTTCCGCATCCATCTGCTCGGCGGGACATTCGGCGTTCTGCCCAGCGATCACATCCGTCCACCAGATGTCGCGGCCGGGCTTCATCTCGATCTCGTTACCGGCGCGCTTGAGCACGACGACCTTCTTTACGCGATCCGTTTTATTCAGCGCCTCATCGACGTTCTTTTTGAGCGGAACAACCTGCCCGCGGCGATAGCCACCGTCGGCGGTGATGACGATGTCGCTCTTGGCGTCCTCGACGCGATCCGCGATCGCCTGCGACGAAAATCCGCCGAAGATCACCGAATGCGGCGCGCCGATCCGCGTGCAGGCGAGCATCGCGATCGCGGCCTCCGGCACCATTGGCATGTAGATCGTGACGCGATCGCCCTTCTTCACGCCGAGCTTCTTCAACCCGTTGGCG
Source organism: Phycisphaerae bacterium (assembly GCA_025924315.1). Taxonomy (GTDB): domain Bacteria; phylum Planctomycetota; class Phycisphaerae; order Tepidisphaerales; family Tepidisphaeraceae; genus JAICIO01. The sequence continues at coordinate 15,498 of JAICIO010000110.1, read as the reverse complement.
AATTTGCAGACGTCGTTGCGCAGCTCGCGATAGGTGATGCGGCGCACCTCGCCGCCCTTGTGCGGAACGGCTTCGGGCTCGGCTTCGAAGAGAATCGCGGTCTTGTCGCCCTTGCCTTGTTCGATTTGATAGTCGAGGCAGTTGTAGCTGACGTTGGTCTTTCCGCCCACGAACCACTTCGCGTTGGGCGGATTCCACTCGAGCACGCGATCCCACTTCTTGAACCAGTGCAGCTTGGAGGCGGCGTCGCCCCAGAACTTTTCGGGGTTGTCGATCGATTCCTTGTACAGCTTTCTGTACTCGTCCATCGACTTGACGTGGGCGTTCTTCGAGAACTCTGCCGGTGGCGGGAAAACACGCGTTTCCTGCATGGTCGATTCGATGGCCGATTGTGCCTCTGACATGAAAATCCTCCGCGACAAAAATGCCGAGGAAAAAGGTATAGCAGAACCGATGGGACCGCAATAAATCCGCACGGTGGGTTCGTTCCGCCAAACGCTGGATTTGGTCAACAGCGGTCAACCACGGTCAATGGCGGTCAACTTTTGTAATCCGCGCAGACCCTTCCGGGACGGCGAGGCTCCCGCCGAGCCGTGGGAGCAGATTGCAGAAGAGCGGCTCGGCAGGAGCCTCGCCCTCCCGTTTGGCTTCGTTCCGCATTTTCGGCGATTCGGTCAACGGCGGTAAACCTGCGTCAACCTTTGTAAACCATCGCTTCTCCACTCATCGGCCTTTCTTGGCGTCATGGCGTCTTGGCGGTTCACACGCGCCCTCCCCAGATACTGTCGACGTTGCGCGATTTGCGAAGTTATGCGCAACGGTGAATTCGTAACTGAAGCCATCACCAAGAGATGATTTTTTCGCGAAGTGAATTTTGTGGTTTTTCGCCGTTGCGCGCTTGCGGCTTAGCGGGGAGGTCCGAGCGTTCCCGCTAAGCCGCAAGCGGCAGACGAAGGAAACTAGGACTCATTCATCGGCGGGCAGGTGCAGATGAGGTTGCGGTCGCCGTAGGGGTTGTCGATTCGGCCGACGCTCGGCCAGAACTTCGCGTCCTTGAGATACGGCAACGGATACGCGGCCTGCATTCGCGAGTACGCGTGCTTCCAGTCGTCGCTGCTCGTCATCGCGATCGTGTGCGGCGAATGCTTGAGCGGGTTGTCGGTTTTGTCGAGCTTGCCCTGCTCGATCGCGCGGACCTCTTCGCGGATGGAAATCATCGCGTCGCAGAAGCGGTCGAGTTCCGCCTTCGATTCGCTCTCGGTCGGCTCGATCATGAGCGTACCGGCGACCGGGAAGCTCATCGTCGGGGCGTGGAAGCCATAGTCCATCAACCGCTTGGCGATGTCCTCGACTTTGACGTTTGCGCTTTGCTCGAATGGACGGCACTCGAGGATGAACTCGTGTGCTACGCGACCGTTTTTGCCCTTGAAGAGAACGTCGTAGTGGTCCTTCAGGCGATTGGCCATGTAGTTGGCGTTGAGGATCGCGACTTGTGTGGCGCGCTTCAGGCCTTCGCCTCCCATCAATGCAATGTAGACCCACGAGATCGGCAAGATCGACGCACTGCCGTGCGCGGCAGCACTCACCGCGCCGACGCTTCGCCGCTCGCGGCTTAGCGGATCACCGGGAAGAAATTCTCGAAGATGCGCCGCCACGCCGATCGGCCCCATCCCCGGCCCCCCACCGCCGTGCGGAATGCAGAATGTCTTGTGCAGGTTGAGGTGGCAGACATCCGCGCCGATATCGCCGGGGCGGGTGAGGCCGACCTGCGCGTTCATGTTCGCGCCGTCCATGTAGACCTGTCCGCCGTGATCGTGAACGATCTGGCAGATCTCTTTGATGGCCTCTTCGAACACGCCGTGCGTTGAAGGATAGGTGACCATGAGCGCGGCGAGGTTGCTCGTGTGCTGGTCGGCTTTGGCCTTCAGATCATCGAAGCGCACGTTGCCGTTTTCATCGCACGCGACGGCGACCACTTTGAAACCGGCGATCACGGCGCTGGCCGGGTTGGTGCCGTGGGCGCTTGTGGGAATGAGGCAGATGTCGCGATGGCCTTGCCCGCGCGATTCGTGATACGCGCGGATCGCGAGCAGGCCCGCGTATTCGCCTTGCGAGCCCGCGTTCGGTTGCAACGACACCGCGGCGAAGCCCGTGATCTCGGCGAGCCAGGTTTCGAGATTGGTGAAGAGTTGTTGATAACCCTTCGTCTGGTCGCTCGGCGCGAACGGGTGCTGCTTGCCGAACTCCGGCCAGGTCACCGGGATCATCTCGCTCGTCGCGTTGAGCTTCATCGTGCACGAGCCGAGCGGGATCATCGAATTCGCCAGCGAAAGATCGCGGCTCTGCAGCTTCGTGATGTAACGCAGCATCTCCGTTTCGGAGTGATAGCGGTTGAAGACGGGGTGCGTGAGGTACGTGGATTGTCGATTATTGATCGTTGATTGTTGACTGAGCCCGATCTCGGCCAGTTCATCGATGTTGAGCCGAAACGTGGCGCCGCCGCCGAAGGCGCCGAGAACCGCTTCGACGTCGTCGCGCGTTGTCGTTTCGTCGAAACTCACGCTCACGCGCTCGTCGTCGATCTTTCGCACGTTGAAGCCGCTCATCTCAGCGGCGCTGACGATAGCATCCGACGGAAGCCCGTTGAGCTGAACCGCGACTGTGTCGAAGAACGGACTGCTCGTGACGGTATGTCCGAAGCGTTGCACACCAATCGCGAAGGCCTGGGCCATCGCGTGAACGCGCTGCGCAATTCGGCGGAGGCCGTGTGGGCCGTGATAGACCGCGTACATGCTCGACATGATCGCGAGCAGCACCTGGGCGGTACAGATGTTGCTCGTCGCTTTTTCGCGACGGATGTGTTGCTCTCTCGTCTGAATCGCGAGTCGCAGGGCGCGGTTGCCTTGTGAATCTTTGGAAACACCGACGAGTCGGCCGGGCATTTTGCGGGCATATTCCGGTTTCGTCGCCATGAACGCCGCGTGCGGCCCGCCGAATCCCATCGGCACGCCGAAGCGCTGAGCGGAGCCGATCGCGATGTCGGCACCGAGCTCGCCGGGAGATCGAATGAGCGTGAGCGCGAGCAGATCGGCCGCAAATACGACGAGCGAGCCCTTCTCATGGGCAAGCTTGACGGTCTCGGCGTAATCGGGAATGCGACCGAACGTGTTCGGATACTGAAGCAGCACGCCGCAGCAGCGATCGATGTTCGCGTGCAGCTCTGGCTTCTTGCCGACGACGCACTCGATGCCCATCGACTTCGCCCGCGTCTGCACCACCGCGATGGTTTGCGGATGGCAGTCGGCCGACACGAAGAACGCGCTGCGCTTGCCTTCGGCGATCGACTTGCACATCGCCATCGCCTCCGCGGCAGCAGTCGCTTCATCAAGCAGCGACGCGTTCGCCAGCGGCAGCCCGGTGAGATCGGCGATCATCGTCTGGAAGTTCAGCAGCGCCTCGAGCCGCCCCTGCGCGATCTCCGCCTGGTATGGCGTGTACTGCGTGTACCAGCCCGGATTTTCGAGGATGTTCCGCAGAATCACCGGCGGGGTGATCGTGTCGTAATAACCCTGGCCAATGAGGGACCGGTTCACCTTGTTCTGCGACGCGATGCGCTTCAGCTCGATGAGCAACTCGTGCTCGGCGCGCGGTTCGCCGAGTTTCAGTGGTTCGCGCATTCGAATCGATGCGGGAATCGTTTGATCGATCAACTCGTCGAGCGAGTCGACGCCGATCGCTTCGAGCATCGCCTTTACATCGTCGGCGTTCGGCCCGATGTGTCGGCGCACGAAGGTGTCGGAGGGGTTGAGGATCGATCCAATCGTCGTGCCTTCGCGGAGGCCGGTGGATTCGAGTAAATCGCGCGACTCAGTCGTCGAGCTCATGAGCGGATTATAGAGGGAGAGATCGAATGTGGCACAGCCGCCCTCGGCTGTGCTTCCGCAGCGCGCACAGCCGAGGGCGGCTGTGCCACATTGCATGCAATCAGTGGCCGGCTTGCTTCTCGTACGCGTCGGCCGCGAGCAGCTTGTCCATCTCCGCGGCGGCGTTCGTGGCTTTGATCTTCACCATCCAGCCCGCTTCGAAGGGATCGGTGTTCACGAGACCCGGGTTCTTCGTGAGCTCTTCGTTCACGGCGGTGATGGTGCCCGAGACGCCGGAGTACAAGTCGCTCGTTGCCTTCACCGATTCGATCTCGCCGAACCGTCCGCCGGCGGTGATCTTTTCGCCGACTTTGGGGAGCGCGACGTAGGTGATGTCGGTGAGCTCGTCGGCGGCGATGTTGGTGATGCCGAGCGTGACGGTGTCGCCGTTGAGTTTGTGCCATTCGTGTGTCGAAAGGTATTTGCGATCACTCGGAGCGGACATGACTGCCCTTTCGTAGCACGGGCTACCAGCCCGTGTAGTTCTTTTGTTTACATAGGGCACGGGCTGGTAGGCCGTGCTACGAGGGCCGTTTGTAAAACGGCAGCTTCACAACTTTGGCCGGATTGAGCGTACCTTTCAAATCGACGGAAAGTTGCGTGCCTTCCGCGGCGGAATTCGCGTCGACATACGCCATCGCGATCGACTTCTGCACCGTCGGGCCGAAGGTGCCACTGGTGATTTCGCCAACGACTGACTCGCCGTGCTTCACCGGCATTCCCTGTCGCGCGATGCGCTTGCCTTCGAGTTCCAGCCCGACCAGTTTTCGCGCTGGGCTTTTTTCCTTGATCGCTCGGAGCGCTTCCACGCCAACAAACTCTTTCGTCAGATCGACCGCCCATCCGAGTCCGGCGGAAATGGGGTCGATCGTCTCCGTCAGTTCATGACCATAGAGCGGCATGCCCGCTTCGAGGCGCAGCGTGTCGCGCGCGCCGAGCCCGGCGGGTTTGATCGTCGCGGATTCTTTGTCCATCGATCCGCCGATGAACTTCATCGCCATCGCGGCCATCTTCGCGGGGAGGATGATCTCCACGCCGTCTTCGCCTGTGTATCCGCTGCGAAAGACCGTGAACTTGATCAGCATGATGCTGGTGGTCTCGAAGTGATACCGCTTCATCTCCTTCAGGTCGACCGGCAGAACGCCACTCAATCGCTCGATCACTTTCGGCCCCTGCAGCGCGACCATCCCGGTCGCCTCGGTCTGATCCGACATGTCGAAATCAAACCCGCCCGCGCGGCGCTGCTCGACGAAATGCTTCATCAGCTTTTCGCGATTGCTCGCGTTGCAGACCACGATCCAGTTCTTCTGATCGCGGCTGACGATCACATCGTCAAGCACTCCGCCCGCCTCGTTGCAGACAAGACTGTAGCGCGACTGGCCGACTTTCTGGTCGGCGAAGTTTCGCGTGCAGATGTGGTTTAAAAAGCGGGCCGCGTCCTTCCCCGTGAAGTGCACGCGGCCCATGTGGGATACGTCAAAGATTGACCCGCTCTTGCGCGTCTGCTCATGCTCGTCGATGATCGAGCGATACATGATGGGCATTTCCCATCCGGCGAAGTCGACCATCCTCGCGCCGTGCGACAGATGAAAATCATAAAACGGCGTGCGTTTGAGCATCGAGGCGGGAAGGTAAGGCGAGCGGGCGTGGATGGCAAGTCCTAAGAAAATGCCTTCCGTTAAACCGCGAATCAAAAAAAGTTTAGCATCTGGCGAAGGCGGTTGTTATAGTCCGGAGCATTGTACGATCGTTCGCCGGCGCGCGGGAACGATCGGGCGGGCTTCCTGCCTGATTTGTGCGCCGCGACGATCATCCACTTCTCGCTCCGAATCTTTTGTCCGGAGGTGCTCGACATCCCATCGCTGGCTACTGACGTGTCCTTCACGTGAGCAAATGGTTCCTTCTCCACCCTTCACATCTTTTCGGAGGTGCCTGATGTTTCGTGTTACGCGTTTTCTGTTCGCGATCGTTGCGTGCGTGTTGATGTTCTGCGTCTCAGCCCGCGCATACGACTTCCGCTTTGACGTCGCGACGTTCAACTGCACGCCCGATGGCAGCGACGATCATTTCTGTCAGACGCAGTTCGATCATCTCAACTGGGTGAGCACCAACGGCCACCTGCTGTGCATGGGCACCGACGCCCATCGCGCTGAGCTCAATGGCAATGGCAACTTCCTCGCCGCCTATTACAACAGCCTCAGCAGCTTGTACGGCTCAACGACGGGTGACCAGGCGGCCGACAGCATTGAGAACTACATCATCACGAACTTCACGACGACCGGGGTGAAGACGACGTGGGTCGCGATCAATGAGATCTCCGGCAGCCTCTGGCCCACCAATGCCGGCTATCGCGCGTGGCTTCGCACCGCTATGGCGCGACTGCACCAGACGTACGGCCACAAGATCATCCTCTTCGCGCCGTTCGCCAACCCCGCGAACAACGCCGCCGACTGGGTGCCGCTCTCGGGTAACTGCTACATCGCGATCGAAAAGTACCTGAGCGGCCACGACATCAACGCCAGCGGGAATTCCGTCAGCTGGTGCCAGAGCCAGTATCAGTCGTCGAAGAATTCATACACCGCACTGGGCATCGCGGCGGGCCAACTCTTCCTCGCCGAGCACTTTGGTCAGACGGTCGCGGGTACCGCCTGGGGTCGCGCCGGCGTGTCCTACGCGGGCTGGGACAACGCGATCATCGCGCGCTCCACCGCCGCCCACAACGTCGGCTTCGCCGGCTTCATCGGCTACGCGTGGAGCAAGAATGGCATGCTTGTGAGCGAGGCGGACATGGTGCATTTCGAAGATACGTATCGTTCGAAAACGCTGCCGTAATCCAACCAACCTGTCGATGGTTGAACCCCTCTCCCGGTAAATCCGGGAGAGGGGATTTGCAGGGTCCGCGCGTGAATTAACCGAGATGCGTATCACTTGCTCTCGGCGATCGGCAGATCTTCGATCGGCAACGCTCCGGGAACGAACACCGACACGCGTTTCGTCGCCGCGGGAAGCGGGAACTTCATCCACACGTCCGCGGACTTGCCGGCCTCGAGCCGGACCGCCGACAGCTTTCCTGCCAGCGGCTTCTTCCGGTCGTCGGTCGCGACCGGATATTTCATCTTCGCATCCGGGTCCATCACGTAGATCTCGCCCACGAGATCGCGCGCGTGATCGCCGTCCATCACCTCGAGCTTGTCGCTGCCGGGGTTCGCGTAGCGCCAACGGATTTCCACGGTGCCGTCGCTGGAGCGATGAACGCGCGTGACTTCGATCTGCGCGCCCGATTCGTGCGGCTCCTTCGCAAGCGGCGCGCCCTCGGATGCGGCCGCGGGCTGCGCATTCGCGTGGGTCTGGATCGGCAGGTCTTCGATCGGCGGAGCGTTTGGCAGATACAAGCTGACCTGTTTCGTGCTCTCCGCGGGCGCGAGGAACTTCGCCCACATGATGGCCATGCCGTTCGGTTCGATGTCCACCCCGCGCGAATGAGTGACGAGCATGTCGTCGCGCGTGGGCTTGCCCTTCTCGGGCTTCACGTTCGCAACGGGATATTTCTTCTTCTGCGCCGCGTCGACCAAATAAATCTGCTCAGGCATGTCGCGGCTTTCGTCGCCCGACATGAAGTGCACGCGCTCGGCGGTCGGATTGCGGTAGACCCAGTTCACCTGCAGAAGCCCGTCGCTTCCGCGATAGACATCCGTTACTTCGACGATCACGTCATGATCGAGTTTTTCCGTCGCCAGCGGTTTGGCTTTGGCGGCGTCGTCGCCGCGGGCGGGCGCGGCAAGGAATAGGACCAGGACAGCAGCAATGACGGCGAGGAGCAACGTCGGGATCCACGAGCCGACCCTGCCCTCTCTGCACGAGATACACATGGCGTCTCCTTTCCCGAAAGATGTGAGATGAGAAATGTCCCGCGCCGGCGCGCGAGCAATGCGCTAGTGGACCGGGAGAATGACCCAAAATCAAGGGAGAGGATGAAGAATCGAAAATAGAGGATAGAGAATCCACAATTCTCTATCCTCTCTCGTATCTCTTGTGCGGCGGCGCTTGTCGCGCTTATTTCTCGGGATATCGCATCCGCACGGACCGGTACGACGCGTCTTTGGTGGTTTCTCGTCCGACGTGGCCGTCGCAGTAAAGAATGTTGTAGGAGATCTTTCCGCCGACGGCGCTGAAGCATCCGCTGGGGGCGAGCACGCCGACCGGGGGGTCGGTTCCGTGTCGGTACCAGTCGAATGTGGTCTGGCCTGTGCCGCTCTGGCCGGGCGGGACGCTGCCGGTTGCGAATTCACTGCCGCGGAGGTGAAGCTTCTGCACCACGGGCAGGGTGTTCGCCGTCACCGCATTGGCTTCGAGGAACAGATACTGCGCGTCTGCGATCAACGCACGATCGGCCGGATGCGTGTACGCGGTCTGCTTGTACCAGACACCTTTGTAGACGGGATTTCCCGTGGGGGTTTTTCCGAAGTCGCTGTCGCTGCACACGCCGACGCAGCGGAAGGCCGGATCGCTGAACGCCTTTCCGTTTGTGGCGCTGTCGTTGGAGATGGCAGTTTCCGGCGGACGAGACGTGCCCAGCGGTGGATTATTCACCGCGAAGGTGGGATGCGGATTGTACGCGTAGCCGCTGTACCCCGGCTCCCATTCAAGCCCGACACCATTGCCTCCACCTTGCCAGGGGAACTTGTCAAACGCCGGACAAGCGATCACGCTCTTAAGGAAGTCGGCCTGTCCGGATTTGCCCTGGGCGACAGAGCTGTTCGCGGATGAAACGTACTTCGAAATGAAATCCCACCAGAACGCGGCGTTGGTGTCGCTGACGCCGGGGACGATGGCACTCGATCCGTATTCAATCCCATAGAGGCTGTACTTTCCGCCTGGCGCGCCGGCGGTGAACGCGGGGCGCCCGCAGCGCACCGGCGGCATGTAAAATTTATTGTCGGAGGCGTACAACTGAACCGCGGCGCCGAGCTGGCGAAGGTTCGAGGCGCATTTGACCGCGTCCGCCGCCTTGCGTGCTCCGGTTAGCACAGTCAGCAACAGCGCAATGAGCACTGCGATAATCGCAATCACAACCAGTAGTTCGACAAGAGTGAACCCCGCGACTGCCATCCGTGCTGCACGGACATCTCGACAGCACATAACCCGCCTCCGCCTGACGAATCGCATCGAGTAGCCCCTATTCGGAAATGGATCGATGCCGAAAAACAACACTCCAGCTGCCCGTTTACGTCACAATAGATAATGCCGTTCCTATCTACGCTGTCAATTACAACCTCGTCAAGATGCCGTTAATTCCACTCGAAGATCACTTCTTCTTCGGTGACCAAGCCAACACATTCACCGGCGCCGTCCCCCGCCCCTGCCCGTCGCTGTACTGAATCGCCATGTTGACCAGCTGCTTCGCCTGATCGATCGCTTCGACGAGGCTCATTCGATTCGCAAGACCCGCGGTAATGGCGGCGCTGAAGGCGCATCCGCTGCCATGCGTTTTCTCGCTCGGCTGCGCCTTCGCGGCGAATTCGGTGAACTCCTTGCCGTCGAAAAAGAGATCGATCGTCTGATCGCCTGCAGGAATGTTCTTGATCACAACCGCCTTCACCCCCATCTGCTGAAACCGCCGGGCCTCATCCTTCGCGACCGCAACGCTGTCGATGATCGAACGATCCACACCCGTCAGCGCCGCCGTCTCATGCAGGTTCGGCGTGATCACCGTCGCCAGCGGAAGCAATCGCTTCTTCATCGCGGCGATCGCGTCTTTCTTCAGCAGCTCAGTTCCGGATTTGCTCACCATCACCGGATCGCAAACGTACGGCAGCAGATTGTTCCGCTTGATCGCATCTTCGACCGCTTCGATGATCGCGATGCTCGAAAGCATGCCCGTCTTCGTCGCGTCGACTTGAATATCCCCCGCGGTCACATCGATCTGCTTGCGGATGAGATCGACAGGCACTTCGAATGCCTCTTTCACGCCGAGCGTGTTCTGCGCCGTGATGGCGGTGATGGCCGTCATGCCATACACACCGAGCACGCTGAATGTCTTCAGATCCGCCTGAATCCCCGCCCCACCCGAAGAATCCGACCCCGCGATCGTCAACGCCGTCTTCATAGAGGTTTCCTCCCGAGACAGATGGGGAAAATGTAGCGTGCGAGCGGAGGCCTTTCCAAATCTTCTTCATTTACATAGCGCGCGTTCTGGGAGCGCATTCCCCTCTCCCGGTATTCCGGGAGAGGGCAGGGTGAGGGTTCTTTCTGCGATGGGTGACCAATCAGCAATCAGCAGAACCGTCACCCCCCGCCCTCTCCCGCGAGTACGCGGGAGAGGGAGTGCGCGCTCTTAGTTCCTCCGCGCCTCGCACGCGAGGCAGCTAAACATTAACATCCTGCGACCTAACGCGAAGGTGAAGCGTTGACGCTCAAAACTGAAGCTCCCATCCCCAATGCCAACGCGCCCTTGCCTCTCGGTTACGAGCCGGGGCGACGCATCAACCCGTGGCTCTTCGTTCCAGTCCTCTATGTCATGCAGGCGATGCCGGTCACCGTCGTGCAGGAGATGTTTTCCGTCACGTGGAAGGATCTCAACGTCGCCAACCCGCTGATCGTTTCGTGGGCGGCGATTCTCGGATTGCCGTGGACGCTAAAGCTGTTCTGGTCGCCGCTGGTGGATTTGAATTCGACGAAGCGACGATGGACTGTCGCGATGCAGGTGCTGATCAGCGTGTCCTTTCTGACGCTGATCTGGGCCGTGATGCTGCCGCAATACTCAACGGGTGGTCCGCAGATCGGTTTTCACATCACGCTGGGGTTGCTGCTCCTGATCGGATGCTTTTCGTCGACGCATGACATCGCGTGTGATGGACTCTACATCATCTCGCTGACGCGCTCGCAGCAGGCGGCGTGGGTGGGTGTGCAGGGGACGGCGTACAAGCTCGGGCGGTTGCTGTGCGTCGGAGGGCTCGTCTACCTCGCGGGAAAATTCGAGCAAGCCGGCACGCCGATCTCGCGCTCGTGGGCGATCATCTTCGGAATCGCCGCCATCGTGTATGGCATCGGCGCGGTGTGGAACTTCTTCTTCCTTCCAAGACCCGAATCCGACAAACCCGCGGTCGAATCGGCGCCGGGCGAGAACAAACGCGACATCGTTCGAACGATCACGGTGGTCGCGATCGGCATCTGCCTCTATTTCGTCTTCGCCGCATCGATCCGCATCCTCGGCGATTGGATTTACAACGCGATCAATGCCAGCCGCGTCACGCCGATCCTTCCCGACTGGACACAAGGGACCAAGCCCGAAGCAATCACGTTCCTCGGCATTCCGCTCGGCGAGCACATGCCGGTGATGAGGCAGTACCTCATCTGGCTGACGAGCGTGGTGATCCTCGCTCCGCTGATCGTTGCGGCGCGAATGCAGCTGCGCGGAACGCCGATGGCGCGGGCGTTTTCGACATACGTCAACCAGCGGCGCTTCTGGGCGATTCTGCTCTTCGTGATGCTCTATCGCTTCGGCGAAGCGATGGTGACGCGCACGCTGCCGCTGTTCCTGAAGGACGGAATCGCCAAAGGCGGGCTCGGCATTTCGACCGCGGATGTCGGGTTGATCGTCGGCGGAGCGGGCGTGTTCGGCATCATCTTCGGTGGAATCCTCGGCGGACTCGTCGTCTCAAAGCTCGGCCTGCGCCGATCGTTCTGGCCCCTTGCGATCGCCATGCATCTGCCGAACATCCTGTACTTGATCATCGCGCTGAAATACGGCCCGTCGCCGGATCCGCATCATTGGCAGAATCTCGTGATCAAGGATTGGCCGTTGTACGTCGCCGCGTTCGTGCACGAATTCGGCTACGGCTTCGGCTTCGCGGCGTATTTTGTGTTTCTGATGGATGTGGCGCAACGCGCGAACTTCAAGACGGCCCACTATGCATTCGGCACTGGCCTGGGCGCGCTGTGCGGTGTGTTCGCAGGCATCGTGTCGGCCATCCTTCTTGCGAGTTTTCAGGGCAGCACGACGTACGTCTACTTCTTCATCGCGGTGTGCATTCTCACCGTGCCGGGAATGCTGACGTTGCTGTTCATTCCGCTCGACGAACAACGAACGGTTCCGAGTGCATCCGGCGCGAGCGCGGGGCACTGATCGGAAAACAGACGCGAAATCGCAAGCGACTTCGATCCGCCGCTTGCGATTTCGCGTCTGTTTTCGTGCAGAATGATTTCTGTTATGGCAACGCCGTGAAAAACCGGTTCCAGCGCGGGATGTAATAGTTGTCGTAATTGAGGCTGAGCACGACGCACGAGCTGCGACCGACGATGTTATCGAGCGGGACGAAACCGATGTAGCGCGAGTCTTTGCTGTTGTCGCGGTTGTCGCCCATCATGAAATACTCGCCGGCCGGAACCTTCTTCGGACCGTAATCGCGCATCGCCCGGATGAGGGGGCTGAGCATCACTGAATGATCGTGAGTGCCGAGTTGCTCTTTTTCGATGTTGTCGTTCAGGTCGCTGTAGGTCAGGTGCTGGCCGTTAATGTAGAGCTCATTGTTACGCAGGGCGATTTCATCGCCCGGCAGTCCCACGACGCGCTTGACGAGCCGCGTGCCGTCTTCGGGCGAATTAAACACGACGATCTCGCCGCGCTGGGGCGTGTTCCAGTGCGCGAGATGGATGGTGGTGAACGGGACTTTTAATCCGTAGGCGAGCTTGTTCACAAAGATGCGGTCGCCTTCCACGATCGTGGGCTTCATCGAACCGGTCGGCACGTCGTTCCAGTCGGCCACGACCGAGCGCACAACCATCAGCGCCGCGACGACGATCACGACGGATCGCCACGATTCCCACGTGCGTCGCCAGAAACCTTTCTCTTCGTCTTTCGGCTTGACGGCTTTCGGATCGGCCGAGTCCTGCAGCAGGATGGGACGTTTCGTTTCTTTGGCTTCTTTCGTTTCGACTTCGCTCATAATGATCTCGCTTCTCTGATTATCGTACGACCCGGCCGCGCGAAAGTTGCAATTCCGGCGGGTTTTGCTGGGGTAAGAGCTTACGGAAAGCCCCATTGACCGAAATTTGTGCGTATTGCTAATCTGGCGCGCCGGCGAAGGCAAACAAACTCTCTTGGAAGGAGACACAGATGAATCGGACTCGCAGGATTTGGGCATTGGGAATGATCGCGGTCGGAATGGGCCTTATCGGGCTTCAGACGGCGCGGACGCGCGCCGCGGACGAGCCCGCGGCGCAGAAGGCGGCGGACAATCAATCGCCACAGCCGCTCACGGTGACGGACATCAGCGCGGACCAAGCCGACGCTGTCATCGCGGCCGCTTTGAAGAAGTGCCAGGAGATCAACGTCAAGCAGAACATCGCGGTGGTTGACGCCGGGGGAAACCTCAAGGCGTTCCATCGCATGGACGGCGCGTGGCTCGGCAGCATCGACATCGCGATCAAGAAAGCGAAAACCGCACGTTACTTTGACATGCCGACCGGCGAAATCGGCAAGCTGAGCCAACCCGGCGGCCCACTGTATCAGATCGAAGTCAGCAACGGTGGGTTGATCACGTTCCCGGGCGGACTGCCGATCAAGGCCGGCGGACAGATCATCGGTGCAATCGGCGTATCGGGTTCGACCGTGCAGAACGATCACACCTGCGCCGAAGCCGGCGCGGCGGCGATCAAGTAAGTTGCGTCAGCCGAAAACAAACGCGAAATCGCAAGCGAGGTTCGGCGCCGCGGCGGCGTTCGGACACGCTTGCGATTTCGCGTCTTCTTTTAAAACGACGATGTGGCACCGCCGCCCTCGGCTGTGATTGGTGCTCACGCACAGCCGAGGGCGGCTGTGCCACATCATTACAACCAAAACAACATCATCACGCGTCTGAGTACTTGTTCGACAACGTTCTCGCGCACAGGAAATCCGCGAGTCCGATTCCCATCACCATCGCGCTGACGATTCCGAACTGCACCGGCTTCTTTGTGATCGTGGCAGCTTTGGCGAGCAGCGCGGTGTCCAGTGCGTCACCCGCCACGCGCGACCACACGCCTGTGCGCATCCCAGTGTCTGGCTTGCTGTGAATGAGAATACTTGCACCCGACAGCATTTCACGGACGCCCATCGCGCGAACTACGTTGCGTCGCTCGCGTGTGTCGTCGATACCGAGCAGATCTTCGACCTGCTTCGTCGCGGCGATCTCCGCCAGTCCGATCCCGAGGCTCGCCCAGCCGAGCGCGCGAGCTTTCGTGACATCTTGCTCTACTTCATGCCGATTAAAAAACATAAACACCTCGTTTAAATCAGACGAATGGGGCCGAGCTGTCGCACCGATCGCGATAAACTCGATCTCCGAAACCGGACGCAAGTCACGTGCCTCGGTCAACATTGAGTCAGGTTTATCCTGAGACTGGCGGTTGAGATTGCAGGCAAGCGACGCGACAATTCCGCGTGATGCATCCGAAAGAACCGCCGCGGCTCCCTCTCGCGCAATTGCCCACGCCCGTGGTCGAGCTGACGAATCTCGCGCGCGAACTGAACATCCCGCGGATCCTGTGCAAACGCGATGACCTGACCGGCCTGGAAGTCAGCGGAAACAAGGTGCGCAAGCTCGAGTACCTGCTCGCCGACGCACGAGCGCAGGGCGCCGACACGCTCGTGACGAATGGCGGGTTTCAATCGAACCACTGCCGCGCGACCGCCGCGATCGGCGCGCGACTGGGAATGCGCGTTCGTCTCATCCTCCGCGCACCAGCCGATGGCTCGCAACCCGAGAACGACGGCAACCTTTTCCTCGACCGCCTCTTCGGCGCGCACATTACCCTGCATCCGGTGAAGGAGTACAACACGGACCGCAACGCGCTGGTCGATCGCGTGATGAACGAAGAGCGCGCGGCCGGTCGCAAGCCGTATTTCTTTCCCGTCGGCGCATCGGTGCCGCTCGGATGCTGGGGATACATCCGCTGCTTCAAAGAGCTCCTTGATCATTTTGGCGGCGAAACAAAGTTCGATGTTTTCTCCGCCGTCAGCTCCTCAGGCACTTTCGCGGGGCTTGTACTAGGGAAGGCGCTTTTCGGCGCGAAAAATGTTCGTGTCGTTGGCATTCCCGTCAGCGATAGCGTCGAGTTTTTCCAGAAAGACGTCCGCGAGTTGATCGACGCAACGAACGATCGGTTTCAACTTGGCTTATCCGAGATGGACACGCCGATCGAGCTGATCGACGGCTACATCGGCGAAGGCTATGCCATCCCCTACCCCGCCGCCGTGGAAACACTCAAGCGCGTCGCGCGAAGCGAAGGACTGATCCTCGATCCGACGTACACGTCGAAGGCGATGCACGGGTTCCTTGAGACAATTCGCGCCGGCGCCGTGCGAAGCGATGCATTGCCGCTGTTCATCCACACCGGCGGCGCCTTCGGCCTGATGGCGCGAAGGGACCTCTTCGGCAAATAAAGGGTCCTGTCCCCTTTAATTAAAGGGGACAGGACCGAATGCCATTCGCTTAAGCGTAACGCGCGCGGTGTTTTGCCTTTAGGTTCTGTCGTGGCTCTTTAAGCAGGTCGTATTCCTTCAGCCTTCGTTTCAACTTTCGCGGCTCCCACCGGC
>JAICIO010000109.1 GCA_025924315.1 Phycisphaerae bacterium | reverse complement strand
CACGGCGTGGTTGGGGGGGTGGTTGTGGGGGGGGCGCGGGCGCGTTGCCGCGCTTTTTTTGCCGGCAACACCGGGCCACCACCCCCCCCGGCTACACGCGGACGGAGTGCAAGTGTTAATCGCGTCTCCGCATCGATGCGATGATACCTGCTGATAATGCAACGATTGCAATCCCCGCGATGATCTTCGGCATCTCGCTTCGCACCGTCGTCGGTGGGATGTGTTCGACGCCGTTTCGATCCGCCTGCACCGCTTCGCGAACGTACCGGCCATCGCTCGGCATGCCGAGCGCTTCGAAGTGCAACGCCAGCGCGATGAGCTGCACGCGCATCGCTTCGCCCGACATCGGAATACCGTGACCTGTTGCCGCGACCGAAGGTTGCAGTCGTGCCAGCGCCTGCACCGAATGCCTCGCCGCCTCCCAGTCGATCGTGAAATACATCGGCGGTCCGTGCACGTGCTGGTGCTGCGTCATGACACCCCAGAACGATTCCTGCTTCTGCGTCGTAAACGCATCGCCCGCGATGAGCACACGATCGTGCTCGCGGAAAAAGGAAACGTGCCCGGGACTGTGCCCCGGCGTGTGAATCCATCGCCAGCCCGGCATGTGCGGAACGGTTCCGTCGCTCGGCAGTGCCTGAATTCGCGGACGGAAGTCGTACGCGCCTCGCGGATAGATGAAGCTCGTGCTCGCGAAGATCCCTCCGCCAACGCCCGGATCCGGCGGCGGATAATCCGACCGACCAGTGAGATAAGGCAGCTCGAGCTCGTGCGCATAAATCGGCACGTCCCACTCCTCGGCCAATGCCCGCAAGGAGCCGACGTGATCGAAATGTCCATGCGTCAGAATGATGGCTTTTGGTTTGGCCCCAGAACCGAAACGTCTCTTCGCTGCCGCTCGAATGCGACCCGCGTTGAGCGGCAACCCGGCGTCGATCAGCACCCAATCGCTACTTCCCGGCTCACCGACAAAGTACAGATTGACCATCACCACGGTCATCCCCGCCACATCTTCGGCGACGTGCATCAACGAATCGTTCTGCGCAGCAATGCGATCCCGATAAACGGCTTGGGTTGTCATGCGGTTCAGTTGAGCATACGAAATGCCGATCGAGAGCGCGAGAAATTCCTGACTTCGCGGTGTCATCCTGAGCGAAGCGAAGGATCTCGGTACGGGAAGCTGCGCTTGATATCGAGATCCTTCGCTGCGCTCAGAGCGTGTGAGTTTTTGGAGAAAGTGAACGAGCCGCGACCGTAAGGGAGCGGTTTCTGTTTCAGGATCGCACAATCCGCTCCCTTACGGTCGCGGCTCGTCTTAAAAACTCACAGGCTCTCAGGATGACAAACGCAAGGTCAAAGCGGGATTACCACCACACGCGCGAGCGAAGCTCGGCGATGCGCTCCTCGACCGCTTTGATTACTTCATCAATCCGCGGCAGAAGTGGATCGACCACTTCCGCGGGAAGGATCTTGTCGTCGCGCATGGAGACGAGTGCTTTGCGCGATTGATGCGCGCCCGCGAGGCCGCGCTTGCAGTTGACGATATTCCCGCAGAGAACGTCATCGTCGTAACCCATGCCATGTCCGCCGGCGATCTTGGCGGCGGTGATGTGACAGCCGATGAAGGCCTCACCGAGCCGTCCATCGTCGTCGATCTCCGGCTTTCGCTTCAGCCATGGATCGATCGCACCGGCAATCTCATCCCCGACTTGCGAAGCAATCACATAAGCCGGGATTTGCTCAATCTCCCGGTCGCGCCATGCCCGCGGATTGTCGAAGTCGTCATCCTCCTGATCATCATCCGACTCGAAGACATCGGACATCGGCGCGTCATGGTCCTCGAGTTCAAATGCAGCGTCTTCGTCGTCGAACACCTCTTTGTCGTCATCGTCTTCGTCGTCGAGCCACCCCATCTCGCGGGCGATCTTCTCATGTCGATCTGGATCATCGATGAACGTTTCGAGTAATTCGCCATAACGATCGGCACGAACGTCGCTCTCCTTCATGAAGGCTTCCCATTGCTCTTCCGTCCACGGACGATCGTCTTCCTCGTCGGACATGTTCACTTCCCCTGAGAAAC
This sequence comes from Phycisphaerae bacterium, assembly GCA_025924315.1. Taxonomy (GTDB): domain Bacteria; phylum Planctomycetota; class Phycisphaerae; order Tepidisphaerales; family Tepidisphaeraceae; genus JAICIO01. The sequence continues at coordinate 15,747 of JAICIO010000109.1, read as the reverse complement.
AGTTGCTTCCGCGAGCTTGCCGAACAGCGTGAGATTCTGGGCCGAGGTGATTTGGACGTCGAGGAGCTGGCCCTTTAGGCTGAGGTCGCCCTGGAAGCAGACGACCTGGTCGCCCCGCGTGCGGCCGACCAGTTGCGTTTCGACGGGCGAGGGATCGGTTAGCTGACGGCTTTCCCATTTCAGCTCGACTTGTGAAGCGGGATAGGCGCTGCGCGCCTGGCGGCTCACCAGCTTGCTTTCGCCTTCGACCATCACTTCGAGCGTTTGGCCGACGAGCTCGGCATTGCTTTGCGCCGAGACCTGTTGCTGGACCGCGAGCAGTTCGTTGTTTCTTCTACGTTTGATCTCTTCGGGCACGTCGTCTTCGAAGCGGTCGATAGCGATCGTGCCCGGGCGCGGCGAGTATTTGAAGATGAAGCTGTTCTTGAAGCGGCAGCGTTTCACCAGCTCGACGGTTTGCTGGAACTCCACTTCGGTCTCCGTCGGGAAGCCGACGATGAAATCGCTGGCGATGCTGATGTCCGGCATGTAGCCGCGGGCGCGGTCGATGAAATCGATGTACTGCGCGCTCGTGTATCCGCGGTTCATCAGCTTCAGCACGCGGTCGCTGCCGTGCTGGGCGGGGACGTGCAGATAGCGGCAGATCCGCGAGCAGTCGCGCATCGCCTGCAGCGCCTGGTCGCTGAAATCGCGCGGAAAGCTCGTGACGAAACGCAGTCGCGGAAGATCCGGCACGGCTTCGTGAATCTGATAAAGGAGCTCGGCGAACGAAGTTTCACGACCGTCGCCATGCTTGTAGTGGTAGTGATTGATTGTTTGCCCGAGGAGCGTGACTTCCTTCGAGCCCGCGTCCGTCAACTTCTTCACTTCCTCGATGATGTTCGCCGGCGGACGGTGCACTTCCGGCCCGCGCGTGTAGGGGACGACGCAGTAGGTGCAGAACTTGTTGCATCCTCGTGTGATCCGAACGTAGGCTTGTGTCACCTCGTCGCCCGGCGAAATGCTGCGCGAAAGATCGAGTAGTTCGAGCGTGTCTTCGGCAGCGCTCAGGGTACTCGAGCGCCGCGACGTGTTGCCCATCAGCGCGATCTGGCGCTCGCCCTTCGCGCCAGTGCCGGTCACCACCGCGTTGTGCACGAGCGACGGCAGCTTGTCGAGCTCGCCCGGCCCGCACAGCACATCGACATGCGGATGCCGCTTGAAGAGGTTCGTGCCGTCCCGCTCCGCCATACAACCGATCACGCCGATCACGAGATTCGGCTCGGCCGCCTTGCGCTCACGCAACTCTCCCAAGCGCGACCAGACCTTCTGTTCCGCGTGTTCGCGCACCGAGCACGTGTTGTAAATGATGACATCGGCCTGATCGCGATGATCGACCGATTCATAGCCTTGCGCGCGGAGTTGGCCGAGGACGAGCTCGCTGTCGAGCACGTTCATCTGGCAGCCGAAGGTTTCAAGGTAAAGCTTTCGTGGCATCTGAGATCCGCAATTGTCGCGGCAAATCGCACTCGAGGCAAATCATAGGCTTGCACTCTCATGCTTGGCGGGATGCAATCGTCGCATGATCAGAATTGGCTTGAGAGGCATTTTGCTCTGTATTGTCGGCATTGCGTCGGTTGCGAGCGGTGAGACGAAAAAGAAGCTGATCGCCTACGGGCGCGATTGGCCGAACACCGCCTATGTTCGCGCTCACATTCAGCAGATGGAACAGCGGCCGTTCGACGGCGTTGTGATCGCAGTCACCAAGGAGCGCGAGCCGAACCTCACCGGCAACGGCGTGGGCCTTCAAATCTGGGGAAAGCACAAGTTCGACCTCGCGGATTATCAGCACGCGATCGACGATCTGAAGAACACGAAGTTCAAGACATTCACCGATAACTTCATTCAGGCGGAGGCGATGCCCGCCGAGGCGGACTGGTTTTCCGACGAGGACTTCGCGGCGGTGGCGCACAACTTCAAAATGCTCGCGAGGATCGCGCACGACGGCGGATGCAAGGGCATCGAATTCGATCCGGAGGAATACGCCGACTTCAAGCTGTGGAGTTGGACGATCTGGCCGCAGGCGGAAAAGAAAAAACACAAGTATCCGCTCGCGGTCGAGAAAGCGCGGCAGCGCGGTCGCGAGATCATGCGCGCGATCAACAGCGAGTTTCCCGACATCAAGATGCTCTGCCTCTTCGGGCCCAGCGGCAGCCTCCGCGGGGTCGAAGACCAGGGTGGCGCGTATTACCTTCTCGCGCCCTTCTATGAAGGGATGTGCGCCGTCGCGACGCCCGGCACGCAATTGATCGACGGATATGAGCTTTCGTACGGTCATTTAAAGCAGGAAGAATTCGCCTACGGCCGAAAGAGACAATTGGTCGATGCGCGAAAACTCTTCAAGAACAAGGCTGACTTCGACCGCTGTGTCCGCGCGGGGTTTGGCCTGTGGATGGACTGCAAGTGGTCGCAGTATGGGTGGGATCCGAATCATCCGGAGAAGAATTATTTCTCGCCTGAAACCTGGCAGACGGCGGTTTATTACGCGCTCAAGTACAGCGACGAGTACGTCTGGGTCTGGCATGAAAAGTACAACCTGTGGACGGGGGAGAATCTGAACACGGCGTATCTCGAGGCGCAGGAAAAGGGGCGAACGGCGCCGTCAACGCAGCCCGCGAAGAAGTGAGTTTCCATCGGAACGTTCTGCAGACTTGCACTGTCCCCGCGGATGCGATGCAATCTCGGCATGATTCGTATTGGTTTAATGGGCTGCGGCACTGTCGCCGGGTATGGGCATTTGCCGGCGATCAAAGCGACGCCGGGGTTGGAATTGGTTTCGTTGTTCGAGCCGGATCCTGCACGGGGGCAGAAGGCGCAGCAGAAGTTCGGCGGACGTCTCTTCACCGATCCAAAGGCATTTTTTGAGAGCGGGATCGACGCGGTCGCGGTCACGTCGCCGGCGCCCGTTCATATCGACAACGTGCTGATGGCGGCAAAGTACGGGAAGCACGTTTTGTGCGAAAAGCCGCTGGCAATGACGGACGAGGACGGCGAGCGGATGGTGAGGGCGATGGAGGCGGCGAAGCTGAAGTTATTCGTCGGCTTCACGTATCGCTTCAGCGATGTCGCGGGGCAGATCAAAGAAACCGTGTCGCGCGGGGAGATTGGAATCCCGCGGGCGGCGCGGCTCGTTTACATCTGGGACTGTCACGGGAAATTCGAGCGCAAGCAGGAAGGCTTGCCGCTGAATCAGCGACGTCACGGGCGGATGCTCGAAGGCGGACCACTGGTGGATTGTGGCGTTCATCAGATCGACCTGGCGCGCTGGTGGCTCGACAGCGAGGTAACATCCTTCGACTGCTTCGGCGCGTGGGTCGAAGGCGACGAGTACGAAGCCCCCGATCACACCTGGCTGCAGATGGATCATGCTTCCGGCGCGCACACGCTCGTCGAGAACAGCTACAGTTATTCGCACACCGCCAAGGAACAGCGGTGGCATTATGTCTTCGAAGTGATCGGCACAAAGGGCGTCGTGCGGCACAATCGCGACCTGGGCAAGTTCGATGTGTGGACCGAGAACGAGATGAAGTGCCTCGATTGCGGCGGGGATAAGAACTTCGAAGGGATGTACGCGCAGTTCGTAAAAGCGCTGAGCACCGGCGAAAGCGGCTTACTTGCAACCGGCCGCGACGGCATCATCGCGACCCGCATCGCCCGTGAAGCAACCGAGATCGCGATCGCGAAGCGGAAGAAAATGATTGTTTGACCTAGCATGGGTTTTCCGTATTTCTTTTTGGAAAGGAGGATCGATGACCACGGTTCCGATTGAACGTCGGCGTCCGTCACTCGAGCTCGTTGGCGCTGCCGCTTCGATCCCGCTCGTTCTATATGGTGTGCAATTTCTGGTGTTTGACGTAATGGCCGGCGGTCGACTCGTCTCGAGGCGCGTCGAGTACGAGACCGCCCTGCTCATTTTCGCGCTTCAGTGGGTGGCGTACGGTTATGGCGTGTACTGCATCAGACGCCTGCGGATTGAGTGCCCGCGGCCCGCCACTCTTTTTGGTCGCTGGTTCACCGGCCTTACCTGCCTGGCGTTCCTGGTTGGCGCCGGATTGTGGTGTGCATTCGTCTCTCTGATCGTCCTGATGATGACCTTTTTCGCAGACTAAGCCGCTCGCGGCGTCTCGCGACGCATCAGGACCTGTGCCACCCTCATTCCATTTCGCTTAGAATCCGCCCATGGATTTGCCACATCTCGAGGCGGCGAATTGAAACAATTGTCCCGACAGTACAAGTCCTTCCTCAAGCTCGTGTCTTTCGATGTCGATAGGAAGAGTGGCTACGCCGATCACGTGGTCGCTTTGTTGCATGCCTACGGGGAACAGGTGCCGTCAAATTCGATAAGGCCGAATATCCGACGTCGCGCTTCCAGAAATGCCGCGTCGCGTCGGCCCCCTCTGCCCCCACCAACCCCCGAGGAATATGGGTGCCGCATGGTGGTGCTGGTCTTTGCCACGTTGATCGCCGCCGGCACCGCGCTGATCGTCATTGGGATTGTCGCGCTGTACGTCAACGTCTGGCTACACGATCGCGCGGAGATGCGCGAGAATCTTCGCGACATGGTGAACGCGGGACGCTGGTCCGACGCGCCCGCGGACTTCGACGTCAAACACGTGGGCTTTACGGGTAGCGATACCTGCTATTACCGTCTGCGCATTCCGCCGCAGGACGTCGAGGGCTTCCTCGCCTCTGTGCAACACGGATACCCGAAGGAGCTCCCAATCCAGATTGTACATGGCAAGTTTCGGGGCAGTGCTGAATGTTCAGCGAACTGGTGGCGCCCGCAGGATGAGAAAGAACTTCAGCTCATCACTTGGGGCATCTGGTCCGTCGCCGCGTCAAACGAAACCGGCCACGTTTACATCATCCGCCAAGGGCACTGACAGCCGTGTGACACAGCGGCCCTCGGCTGTGGGTCTGTTCTCAATCCAGAGCACAGCCGAGGGCGGCTGTGCCACATGCGTTGCACTTCGCGTAGAATCCGCCCATGGACTTTTCCACGGGTGTCTTTGCGCGATGGTTTCTAAAAGCATGGCTCGCGTTTGTTCTCGTCATGTTCAATTGTATTGCAATGCAAGCCCGCGCCGCGGCGCCGGCTTCGCAGCCGGTTTGGAATGCCGACACTTTCACGATCGGGTTTTGGTGTGGGCCGCCAGCGAAGTTTACGACGCTTGAGCGGTATCAGGAGATCAAGGATGCCGGCTTTACCGTGGTGTTTCCGCCGAACACGGGCGTGACGGTTGATCTCAACAAGAAGATTCTCGGTTACTGCGAGCAGCTGGGGCTGAAGGCGTTCGTCACCGACTCGCGCATTCCTGCCGGACTTGAGAACGATGCGAAGGTGAAGGCGGGGATCGACGCGGCCGTCGCGGATTATGCGAAGTATCCGGCGCTGGCGGGTTATTTCATCGCGGACGAACCAGGGCCGGGCGCGTATCCGTCGCTCGGGCGCGTGGTTCAGTATCTGCGCGAGAAGGACCCGAAACATTTCGCCTACATCAACCTGTTGCCGCTCTACGCGCCGGAGTGGGCCATCGGGAAAAGTTACGAGCAGTACGTTCGCGGATTTGTGGACATCGTCAAGCCGCCGCTGATCAGCTACGACAACTACGGTTTCGCCACCGGTGATCCGAATCCGCTGCTGAGCAACCTCGCGATCGTGCGAAAAGTCTCGCTCGAGAGCGGCGTGCCCTTCTGGAATATCGTGCTCGCGACGCAACATGGACCGTATCACAACCTGACCGAAGGCGAATTGCGCTTCGAGGCGATGAACACGATCGCGTACGGCGCAAAGGGCTTGATGTGGTTCACGTACTGGTCGCCGGCGGATTCGGACAAATCGTTTGATTGGAAGCACGCGCTGATCAATGAAGACGGCTCGCGCGATCCACATTACGAGATGGTGAAGCGCGTGAACGCGGAGGCACAGGCGATTGGGTCGCAGCTGCTCAAGGCGCAGTCCGTCGAGGTTCTTTCCGCGAAAGACAAAAAGAGCGGCGCCGTGAAGGTCGCGGGAGATGCGCTTGTCGCGACGTTTCGTACGAGCGATTCAAAGTCCATCGCGATGGTGGTGAATCCATCGTGGGAGAAACCGCTGACGACGACGGCGACCCTCGGCGTCGCCGATGAGAAGCCCGAAGTGTTCGACGTGGCGAGCGGCAAATGGTCGCGGGCGAGCAGTGACAGTATCCCGATTCAGCTTGAGCCCGGTGGTGCAATGTTGATTCGCTACTGATGCGGGGCAAGCGATGTGGCACAGCCGCCCTCGGCTGTGCTTCAGGTTGGATCGCGGAAGCACAGCCGAGGGCGGCTGTGCCACACACTTTTCGTGGTAGACTGTCGCACGTGCGGGGGCAACTACGCTTCATTATCGCGATCGTGTCATTGTTCCTCGCCGTCGGTGTCGGTGCGCTGTGGCGGCGAAGTGAAAAGATAATCGAGTTTGTCGAGCTCCGCTGGGGGCACGTTCCGCGGGCGGAGGAGTATTCCTGCTATCTGCTCAATCTGCAATTCTACGATGGCCTGCTTCGCGCGCAATTGCGCCGCGACTATTTCGAGCCGGAAGTCTTCAAGGGCAAAGCGGACAATTGGAAACGGGACTTTCATGAGGCGTTTCCGATCGGGTGGGACGGCAGCGTCTCCAGCGATGCGATCGCAAATCTTTCAAGCACCGCAGAGCGTGAGATCTCCCACGAGCACGCCGTTTCCTCCGCGTGGGAAGGCCACCGCGAGGACATCTGGACATTCGTGTTTCCGCAGTGGCCGCTGCTGATACCGTTTCTGCTCTTGCCCGCGTGGCGAGCGATTCAATTCATTCGATCGCGACGGTTAAAGAAGGCAGGATGCTGCGCCGTGTGCGGATATGACCTCCGCGCGAGCCCTGAGCGTTGTCCGGAGTGCGGGACGCTCACACCGGCGGCATCTACGTGACATGGCCTTCCAGGCCATGCGCACGGCCGGGAAGGCCGTGTCACGTAGGGTGGGATCACTCGCCGTTAGATCCGCGGAGGGCGCTGAGCAACGCTTCGCCGTAGAGTTTCACTTTATGCGGGCCCATGCCTTTGATTTGTTCGAGGGCGGCGGCGTCGTGGGGGGCGTGTCTTGCGATGAGTTTCAGCGTGCTGTCGTGGCAGATGACGTAGGCGGGGAGCTGGCGCAGACGGGCGAGCTCGGCTCGGGCGACGCGGAGCCGGTTGAAACGCTCCATTGCTTCCTCGTCGGGCTGGTAGTCGTCTTCAGGAGGTTCGATGCCTGTCGCCCGGCGAGCGCGTGGGTTGGTGCCCATTGCGCGAGGATTCGTGCCTGACGCGCGCGTGCCTCTTCCGGTAGGGACGAGATCGACGAGCGAGGTCGGCGGAGGGATTTCGCCTTTCATGACGGAGACGCCGGCGGTCGTCAGCTCGACGACGTAGATCGGTTTGCCCGGCTCGCCGACATCGCGCTGGCGCGCCAGGCCGGATTCGATCACGCGATGCACCATCGCGATGAGGCGTTTCGTCGCGTATTGTTTGAGCAAACCAAAGACGCTGAGCTGATCGAGCTGCCAGCGCTCAGTGCGCTCGGTGCGAACGCCGCTCAAAACCTCCGCGATCACGCCGACGCCGAACTTGCCTCGCAGCCGTGCGATGGCGCTGAGAATCTGCCGCGTCAGCAGGACGACTTCATCCGGAACGACGACCGCTCGCGAATGCGAACCGGTGTCGATGGCCGCCCCGCCTTCGCGCTGGCAGATGTCGCATGCGCAATCGAGCACTTCGCTCTCATCGCCGAAATACTGCAGGATCGAGCGACGGCGGCAGGTGTGCGACTGCGCGTAGCGCATCATCAAGTCGAGTTTGTCGGTCGCGCGGCGCTTGAGCTCGTCGATCACTTCGAGATCCGGCTTCTCGCGCTCCTCGCCGATCTTGTCGATGAAGAATTCCTGCAGCACGCGGTCCTGATAGCTGAACATCAGCACGCAGCGCGACTGCAACCCGTCGCGGCCGGCGCGGCCGGCTTCCTGGTAGTAATGCTCCATCGTGCCGGGCAGGTTGTAGTGCACGACGAAGCGGATGTCCGGCTTGTTGATGCCCATGCCGAACGCATTCGTCGCGACCGCGATCGCTCGCGGCGTCTCCATGAAGCGTTCCTGATTGGCGGTCCGCGCCGCCTGATCCATGCCGGCGTGATACGCGAAGATCGGCCGATCGCGCAGCTCCTGAGAGAGCATGCTGGTGAGCGCGTCCACACCTTTTCGCGTCGAACAGTAAACGATTCCGCTGCCGGTCTCGGCGCCAAGGAGATCGAGCAGCGCCTGATCCTTCTCAGATTGTTTCACGAGTCGCCGCGATTCGTAAGAGAGGTTGGGCCGATCGAAACCGGTGATAACGATCTTCGGTTCGCGCAGGCCCAGAGCGGTCATGATGTCGTTGCGAACGTCTTCGGTCGCCGTCGCGGTGAGGGCGATTGTCGGCGGTGATCCAAGCCGTTCGCGCACGGCGCCGAGCTGCGCATATTCCGGACGAAAATCGTGGCCCCACTGGCTGACGCAATGCGCCTCATCGACCGCGAAGAGCTTTACGTTCAGCTTCTCGAGAACGGATTGGAAACTGGGCGCCGCGAAGCGCTCGGGCGCGACGTAGAGCAAACCTTCGAAGCCGTCAGCCAGTTGGTTAATCACCTCACGCTGCATCCCGGGCGTGAGCGAGCTGTTCAGGAGCGCCGCGGGGATCTCTTCGTCGCGCAACTGCTGCACCTGATCGGCCATCAGGGAGATGAGAGGCGACACGACAATGGTCAAACCGCCCTGTACGACCGCCGGCAGCTGGTAACAGAGGCTTTTGCCGGCGCCGGTGGGCATGACGCAGAGCACGTCGCGCCCGGCGAGAACCTCTTCGATCACCTCGCGCTGGGCGGGTCGAAAATCGTCGAGGCCGAAATGGCTTTGCAGATGCTCCCGCAGCTCCGGCATGGGAGCGAATTATAGCGAGAGACTCGATGCGCGGCTTGCCTCGCTCGCCACGGCAACCCGCGCGACGCGTTCGCGCGGGGCAAGCCCGCGCGGCTAAATGAATACCATCACGAGCATGCAATTGCTTTGCACAATCTTGGGGGCATCCATTTGCGGGTTGCTGACCTCGTCACTCATCGGGAAGTTGTTGGAGAATAGGACTTCGCGCATAAAGCGCGATTCATTTGCGAAACCGCGAGCGACTGCGGGGGCGAGACGGCGCGCTCAAAGTCGCTTGCGGTTTCGCGGTCGTTGACATGTCGCAACTGCAAGAATCCTTCGGTGAACTACCGCGCCGTTCGCCCCTCTCCCCTGCCCTCTCCCCGGTGGGGAGAGGGAGCAAGCGACGCGCGTCGCGTCGGAGTCTACTTCTGAAGGATTTTGATGTTCGCCAGCGTTCCGCCGAATTGGGTATCGCTGAGCTTGGTCAGTGCGGCGGTTTGCGGATCGATCTTGAAGACCACCAGATTCCCGCTGCGCTCGTTGCTGACGAGGAGGAATTTACCGGCGGGGTCCATTCTCATGTTGCGCGGGAAATCGCCTTCGCAGCTTGTGGTGCCGAGTGACGTGAGCGCGCCGCTCTTCGGGTCGATCGCGAACGCCGCGAGGCTGTTGTGTCCGCGATTGGTGCCGTAGAGGAATTTGCCGCTGGGGTGGACGAGCACTTCGGCGCAGTAGCTGGTGCCGTGGAAGTCCGGGGGAAGCGTCGGGACGGTTTGCACTTCGTGCAGCTCGCCCTTTTGCGCGTTCCACTCGAAAAGGATGACGGTGTTCGACAGTTCGGTGATGACGTACAGCCATTTGCCGTTCGGGTGCCACGCGAGGTGCCGCGGGCCAGCGCCGGGCGCGATCGCGGCGAAGGGTGGATCGTTCGGCGTGAGCTTGCCGTTGTCCGCGTCGAACTTGTAGACGAGCACTTTGTCGATTCCGAGATCGACCGCCAGCGCAAATCGGTTGTCGGGCGAGAGCCAGAATGAATGCGAGTGGGCGTGGTCCTGCCGTTTTTCGTTGGGTCCTTTGCCTTCGAGATGAATCACCTGTGAGCACGGCGAAAGCTTGCCGTCGCTGTCAATCGGCGCGCACGCGATGTCGCCACTGGCGTAGTTGGCGATGAGCAGATCTTTACCGGAATGATCGACGCCGACGAAGCATGCGCCCATTCCGCCGGAGGGTTGATCGTTCAGATGCGTGAGCTTTCCGGTGGCGTCGTCGATCGCGAAGGCGGAGACCCCGCCGATTTGTTTATCGTCGGGGCCTGTAATCTGATTGGTTGAGTAGAGGAACTGCTTGTTCGGATGGATCGCGAGGAAATTGGGATGCACGGCGTCGGAGACCTGCTCCGGCTTCGTGAGCGCGCCGGTGTTCGGATCCATCTTCATGAGAAAGATTCCGCCCGGTTTTTCGGCGTTCTTGACGCGGCTGACGTAAACAGAAAGCGGCACGGCATCCTCCGCGGGTTGAGCGTGCGCGAACGTCGAAGCGAGCAGAACCGCCGAAACGACGATCGCGAGCGAGTGATATTTGATCATTCGCGGGGAATCGTAACGCGGGTGGGAGGAAGATGGAACCGCGGACCATGAGACAGAAATGCGATTCGCGAAGACGCGAAGAGTCACGAAGGTTCGCCAAGGAGATCGATCCACAGATTGCGCAGATTTCACAGATTTGAATGTTGAATCTGTGAAATCTGCGCAATCTGTGGATTCAATATTTCTGCTTCGTTCTTCGCGAATCTTCGCGCGTCTTCGCGTCCTCGCGAGAAACGGTCTACTGCAGTTTCATCTCGGCGGTGATGAACGAGCGTTCGAAGTCGTCGATGACGGCCCAATCGGTGCCGGTGCCACCGTCGGCGACGTCGCTGGTGAGATCGCGGAGGTTGAGGCGGTCGTCGCCGCTCTGGCCGAAGACGGTGTCGTGGCCTGCGTCGCCGGTGAGGTTGTCGCCGCCGGATCCGCCGAAGATCGTGTCGTCGCCATCGCCGCCGTCGAGTGAATCGTTGCCGGCCGCGCCGTCGAGCGAATCGTCGCCCGTGCCGCCGTCCATCGTGTCGTTGCCGTTTTCACCGTAGAGATAATCGGTGCCTTCGTCGCCTTCGATGTTGTCGTTGCCATCGCCGCCAAAGATGCGGTCGACGCCTCGTCCGCCGCGCAGTTGGTCGTTGCCCGCGCTGCCCTTGATGAGATCGCGTCCGCCGTCGCCGAAGATCACATCCGCCCCGCCGGCGCCGTTCAGTGTGTCGGCGCCATCGCCGCCGGTGAGCGTGTCGTTGCCGCTGCCCCCATTCACATACACGTTGCCCGCGCCCGCGCCGATCGTCACGCGATCGTTTCCGCCGAGCAGCATGATCTCCGTGTGGTCGATTCCGTTTGAATCGGTCCGCCCAAATGTCTTCGTCAATCCGCCGGCCTTGAGCGTGAGGATGTGGCCCTTCTCGACCGTGAGTTGAATGTTGTCATTCAAATCGGTGCCGGTGATGTGCAGAATTCCATCGCTGGTGGTCGCGTGCACGGTGGACAGCATTCGGCGCGATTCGAGAGACTCCAGCCGAGCGAGTGGTTCAACAAAATCAGCGCGCGGATTCGGCGCAACGATCGATCGATTTGTCTTTTTCATCTGTACGACCCCTAAAAGTCAGCCCGTCCCCAATGCCGACATGGCACCGAGAGATGTCACCGCACGTCTATACGCTTGACCGCGGAAAAGATTACGAAGCAGTCAGAAGATTAATGGCCGGCCAAGCGCAAACGGGACAATGATGCGATGCGCGAGCGACCAAATATTTGACACACGAGCGCGACAAAAGTTTCTGTCGGCAATTTTTGCCGGTTTGGATTCGAATAAATTCGACGGATGCGTGTGGCACAGCCGCCCCCGGCTGTGCGTCCGCGGTGAAACGAAGACACAGCCGAGGGCGACTGTGCCACCCGCATCTACTGCAAACGCGTTTCGGCCACGATGTCGGCTCTTTCGAAGTCGTCGATCACCGCCTTATCGATTCCGCTTCCGCCGTCGGCATTGTCCGACGTGAAATCTCTCAGCTGAAGGTCATCGTCGCCGGAATTGCCGAAGACGAAATCGTGGCCCTCTCCGCCGACGAGCGTGTCGTTCCCGGATTGGCCGAAAATCGTGTCTTCGCCCGCGCCGCCGTCGATGCTGTCCTCGCCCGATCCGCCGTCGAGCCAATCCTGGCCGTCGGAGCCGAGCACGGTGTCGTTTCCGCCTTCGCCGTAGATGTAATCGGTCGATTTTCCGCCATCGAGGAGGTCGTTCCCCGCCGCGCCGAAGAGGCGATCGACCCCGTCGCCGCCGTTCAGCACGTCGTTGCCGTCCAATGCATTCAAGCGATCGCGTCCGCCGCGGCCATCAATGTGATCGGCTCCGCCCGCGCCCGTGAGCGTGTCATCTCCATCGCCGCCGATGATGGTGTCGTTGCCACTCCCGCCGTTCACGTAAACACCGTGATTCGCGCTGGAAGGTCCGCTGATGTCAATCGTGTCGTTTCCCGCATACGCCGTGACTTCGACGGTGGGGATAAATTCGACTTCCGAACCGGGCGCAACGGGCGATTCAAACGATTGTCTGTTTCCGTTCGTATTGACGACAATGGAATGCGCGTCGTCATCAAAGCTGACTGAGATCTTGTCCGAGCCGTCAGTCCCGAACACCCCAAGAGAATCTGTGTTGACGAGGATCATGGCCGACGGCGCCGTTCTCTTTTGCAGCGTAAAGTTGCCTTCGTCCGCGTGAACGTCGAAATTCGGATCCGACGCCAAAGACCCCGTGGTCGCGCTCGAAAACGTGACGTCGTCTGCGTACTCAAGCCCGAGATTGTTGTGGAACACGATGTGCGCCGTGCTTCCGCCCTGCCTCGTGTAGGCATAAGTTCCAAAGATGCCGGACATCCCTCCTTGATCTTCAAACGCCTCGACGAAGCGGTTCCCCGCGCCGAAGTAAATCGTCGTGCTCAGGTCTGTAGACGTTTCGTCTGGAATGTGGAATGAAAGTCCCACGAGCGATTGCGGCGCCGTGCCCGAAAACAGTCGCCGCGGTTCGAGTTGGTCGCAAGCGACAGCGCACGGATCGCACTTCCTGCTCATGGTGATTCCCTTATTGTGGAAAGATCCACCCTTTTCGAAGATCGCCGATGTGCCCGATATCGGCTTAATTGTTTCTTCTACTGAAATGCTGGGAGATCGCAAATAATAGGCTCGTTCGCGACGGGATACGATCGCACGGTTTACACGCGGCGCTCGATGCTCGCGAGCACATCCCCCGCATCGATCGTGCCGGTATCGGTCCCACTTCCCCCATCGAGCGAATCCTTGATCCCGTCCTTGGAGCCGAGAAAATCATCACCGGCATTCCCGAAAAGCTGGTCAGCGCCCGATCCACCCGAGATGCGATCGTCGTCCGATCCGCCGGTGATCGTGTCGTTTCCACCGTCGCCGCTCAGGACATCGTTGCCGGTTCCACCGTCGAGGATGTCGTTCCCGTCGTTGCCCGTCAGCTCGTCGTTGCCTCCTCCGCCATAGAGCTTGTCATTGCTCGTCCCGCCGATCAGCGTGTCCACACCGCTTTCACCGAAGAGTCGATCGACATTTGCCCCGCCGTTGAGCTTGTCGTTGTTGTCGCCACCGTAAAGCCGATCCGCCCCCGCCGCGCCGAGCATCCAGTCGTTTCCGCCGTAACCGTTCAACCGATCGTCGCCATTTCCACCATCGAGATAATCCTTTCCTCCGCCGCCGGTGAGCGTGTCGTTGCCGTCGCCGCCGGTGATCGTGTCATTCCCGATTCCGCCGACAACGTACGCCCCAATCGCCCCGCCGATGTTCATCGAGTCGTTTCCGTCGCTCAGATCCGCTTCGATCCGCTGCACATCGCTCTGCGAAAACGTCAACGTCACCCCATTTTGCGTCGCGCGCACCTTGCCATCGCGCACCGAAATGCCATCGACGTCATCGCCGCTCGTCCCCGAGATCTGCAACACCCCCGCCGACAGCACAGCAAACGGCGGATCACTCGACACGCCACCCGTCGTGAACGTCCCGTTCTGCTGCGCGCTCGAGTTATTTCGCACCGACTGGAACACCCCGCTCGTACCGTTCAAGAACTGCAAGGTCGTATTCACCGGCGTTGGATCGGATGAATCCGTGAGCACCACGAGCCCCGTATCCGAATCCACTTTCAAATAAGCATAGATGCCGGCCCCGCTCCTCACGCCGCCCGATCCAACAATTGAATATTGATTCCCAAACTGCGCAGGCAAGAACAGAAACGAGCCGCTCTTGGCAAACGGCGCACTCCCATCGTCAATTTTAAAGTTGAAGGTCAGCCCCGAAATGGTGTCCGGCGCATTCGACGAGCGCAGAACACGAGACTCAAGCATTTCAAAAACAATCGCGCCTGAATCGCGCGTGCGGATGTCGACCACGGAAACAGTTTCCCTTCAGGCGACCGGCGCGCAACAAACCGCGCAGCAGCCCAACTGCTTCCCTCCCAAGTCAAGTGAGATGAACGAATACCCGGCCGGGTTATAACGGAGCAGATCAAAATCGTCGAAGTTTGCCCGTGCAGTCAACAGGATGGCTAGCGGGTGTCACGCAAACACGGGATTAGTCATTCGGGTCGCGAGTCCACATGCCCGATGCGACCGTAAAATTGGGCGGCTGTCCCGGGTGAGAGATCGTGTCCTCAAGTCGCATCGGAACGACATGGCCGTCGCAGAACAGGTAGTTCCACTTATCGCCGTGATAGGTCTGCCGCGCCTGCTCGACCGTCAGCGGATCCAGGGTGTAAGTCGTAAATTGCGACTGATCGCTTGGCCGATCGATGTACGATTCGTACTCCCAGCCCTGAGCGTTCCATGCGCTCGGATTTTCGACCGCCATCAGCGTCTCAGCCGCTTTGCGTACCTCCGTGATTTTCAGACGGTATTGCACAAACGGACGAAGATAGGATGCGTTGTCCACGCTGAACTGCGCGGCGATGCCTTTGAAGTTGCGACCGTACTGATCGGTGCTATTCGAAAACACGCGCACGAGTGAATACGACCGCCGCTGCACGCGCGGCGCGGTGTAAATCGGGAGAATCGGATCGGCCGGACATTGCAACACCGGCATCGGCTGATAGGCAAAACCGGCTTCCTTCTCGGGCTCACTTAAATGCCCGCCCAGATCTTTGTTGATCAAATCGTCCCAGGTCAAACACCACTGGTCCACGTACGCCCCGCCGGTGCCGATCCGCATCGAAGCGGTCGGCAGCACGTTCTGGTTCTCGCTCGTGTACAGCGCAATCGCCTGACCGATCTGGCGAAGGTTGTTGGCGCATTGCAAGCGAACCGCCGCCCGGCGCGCAGCGTTCAGCGCCGGAAGCAACACCGCTATCAAAACGGCAATAATGGCAATGACGACGAGCAATTCGATGAGCGTAAACGCGGGCCTGCAAAAGCGCCGCACGATTCGTCCCCGCATACCGCTCCCCAACTCAGGTGAAATGACAGACGTTACTTCTCAATCAGCGTGGCAAGTTTCTCAGAATAATAACTGATAATCAAATCCGCCCCCGCGCCTGATGAGATGAAGCAAGGCGAACGCACCTGATCACAAACGGGAGGGCCGGGCGCCGGGCGGCGCGCATTTTGCGATGGGCACGCGGGCTCGGCCGGAGGCTCGCCCGGCCAAAAAAAGTTAAAAATCAAATTGGAAGGGTGGTGTAAAAGT
>JAICIO010000108.1 GCA_025924315.1 Phycisphaerae bacterium | reverse complement strand
GCCTTTTTCGAACGAAGAAATAACCGGTCCGCTGAAGCGGACCCTACGCAGACAACGGGAAACGAAACGTGAGCGATCGTACAGGCTGGTTTACTTCGGCGCGCTTCGGCATGTTCGTGCATTACGGTTTGTACAGCCTGCTTGGTCGCGGCGAGTGGGTGCTCAATCGCGAGGGGATTCCGATTGATGAGTACAAGCGGTGGGCGAATCGATTCACGGCGGACAAGTTTGATGCAGGGGCGATCTGCGACTTGGCCGTCCGCGCGGGCATGCGCTACATCGTGCTGACAACGATGCATCACGACGGTTTTCGGCTGTACGACACCGACCTTTCCGATTTCTCCTCGGTGAAGAGTGCATGCAAGCGTGATCTCGTCGCGGAGACGATTCGTGCGGCTCGCGCGCGGGGCTTGAAAGTTGGGCTCTATCACAGCTTGAACAACTGGACGGATCAGCCGGACTCGGTGAGCGCGCTGGAGGATCCCGAGGCTTACGAAGTGTTCATTCGCAACACGCACGAGCGGATTCGCGAACTCGTGACGAAGTACAACCCGATCGATGTGCTGTGGTACGACGGGTGGTGGCCGTTCACTGCAGAGGGATGGCGAGCGGAAGTGTTGAACGAAATGGTGCGGACAATTCAGCCACATATTCTGCTGAACAATCGGAACGGCTTGCCCGGGGATTTCGGCACGCCGGAGGGTCATGTGTCGGCGCCGGAGCCCTGGCGGCCATGGGAAGCGTGCATGACGCTGAATGATTCGTGGGGATATCACGGCGGCGATCACAACTGGAAATCCGCCGGTGCCGTGATCGATCTGCTCGCGGCATGCGCGAATGGGCGCGGAAATCTGCTGCTGAACATCGGGCCTGGCGGGGACGGGTCGGTTCCGGAAGAGAGCGTTGCGATCCTGAAGCAAGTTGGCGACTGGCTGATACGCAATGGCGAATGTTTGTTCGACACCGATAGCTTCAACTTCGGGCTGCGCGAGCGCGGCGGACATCGCAGCGACTGGACTCACCACGGCCCGTTCACCGCGAAGGGAAATGTTTTATATTTCCTGGCGCGGCGGTGGCCGGGGCGGGAATTTGCAATCAATGGGCTTCAATGCCGGTTGAATCGCATTTCAATCCTCGGCGAGCAAAAATCGATTGCGTTTCAGCAAACCGGTGAGCGCGTGATTTTGAAAGACCTGCCCGCGCTTGATCCGGATCCAGTTTGCTCGGTGTTTCGGATTGAATGCGATCGTCCGCCGCAGGTTTATCTCTGTGGTGGACTTCGGACGCCCAGCGTTCCACATCCGCCGTATGATCCCTGCCCTTCCGATCTCACGCACCACTAACAAACCCACCAGTTATCGGTCAGGAAACTGGTGAAAACCTATATATATGGTTGACAGTTTCGGCGGGCGTTTCTAACGTAAAGCAGCCTTCGAGCGCATTCACAATCGATGCGCGGTTTGCGAGAAGAGAAATTGCAACACGGCTAAATTCACACGATGCCCCCATCAGACAGTAACGTCGGGCTGAATGCGAACCTCGATACGGAGGTTGGCAAACTTGTTGTCGACCTCGGCCTGGCCACCCGCACCGAAATCGAATTCTGTCGCGAGTCGCAAAAGCAATCGTCCGATCCCAATCAGCGCTCGCTCGCCGACCTCCTCGTCGAAAACTCATTCATCACCGTCAACCAGGCCAAGCGCATCCGCTCGCAGCTTGAAGAGCGGAAGCGTTCGCAGCTTCCGGGTTACGACATCCTCGGCAAGCTCGGCAAAGGCGCGATGGCGACGGTCTACAAAGCGAAACAGATCTCGCTCAATCGCATCGTCGCGGTGAAAGTCCTTCCGCGGAAGATGAGCGACAACGTCGAGTTCGTTGAGCGCTTCTACAAAGAAGGTCAGGCGGCCGCTCGACTTTCGCACAACAACATCGTGCAGGCGATCGACGTCGGTTCGACGGCGGATGGGTATCACTATTTCGTGATGGAATATGTCGAGGGCAAAACGCTCTACGACATCATGCAGCCGCCGCCGGTAGGCGAAGGCCGAGCCTTCACCGAGACCGAAGCGCTGGACATCATGATCCAGATGGCGGACGCGCTCGCTCACGCCCATCAGCGCAACCTCATTCACCGCGACGTGAAGCCGAAGAACATCCTGCTGACCCCGCAAGGCGTCGCGAAGCTGACCGATCTCGGTCTTGCTCGGGCCACCGACGACAAGCAGGCAGCGGAAACCGAAGCGGGCAAAGCGTACGGTACGCCGTACTACATCAGCCCGGAACAGATCCGCGGCGAAGTGGACATTGACTATCGCGCGGATATCTATTCGCTCGGCGCGACGTTCTATCACCTGGTGACGGGTCGTCCGCCGTTCGATGGCGAAACGCCCAGCGCGGTAATGCACAAGCATCTGAAGCAGCCGCTCGTTCCGCCGGACCATCTCAACACCTCGCTGTCAGCCGGCATCGGCGAAGTGATCGAAGTTGCGATGGCGAAAAATCGCGACGAGCGCTACGCGAGCATGGAGAATATGCTCGAAGACCTCCGCGCTCTGCGTCGCGGCGAGCCGCCCATCCACGCTCGGCAGCAGGTTGATCTCGATCAGATCGCCCAGATTGAAGAGAACGCACAGACGGTCGATATCGATGGCCCGTCTTCAGGCGCGGGCGCGATCTGGAGCCATCCGGTTGTCATCACCCTCCTCGTAGCCAACGGCCTCACCCTGATCGCCGCGGCCGGCATGCTCATCGCGCTGCTGGCGCATTAACGCACAGATTTCTATCCCGTAGGGTGTGCTTCAGCACACCATTCTCGCCGCCGAAGACGGTGTGCTGAAGCACACCCTACGAAGGCGCGTACTGCCCGTTGGCCTTCTCGCGCGCTTCGGCGCACAATGTTCGTCCCAACTTACGAAAAGCGAGACATCTGTGCCGGACACTCATCTGCGACTTGCGTTCATTGGCCTTGGGATCATGGGCGGGCCGATGGCCCAGAATCTTTTGAAGGCGGGACATACGCTGCGCGTGCACACGCGAACGAAATCGCGCGCCTCGGTCGTGCTTAAACAAGGCGCTGAATGGACCGACTCCCCCGCCGACGCGGCAAACGCCTGCGACATCGTCTTCACGTGCGTGACGGACACTCCGGATGTCGAAGCAGTGCTCATCAAAGAAAGAGGCGTCATCGAATCGGTCAAAAAAGGAACGATCATCGTCGATCACTCAACGATCTCCCCATCGGTCACGCAACGTGTAGCCGGCGAGCTCGCTCGCCGCGGCGCAAAGCTCGTCGACGCCCCCGTCAGCGGCGGCGACGTCGGCGCGAAGAACGCAACCCTTTCGATCATGTGCGGCGGAGAGAAGTCCGCATTCGATCGCGTCGAGCCCATCCTCCGCTGTATGGGCAAAACAATCACGTATTGCGGCCCGAGCGGCAGCGGACAGCTCACCAAACTTGTGAACCAGATCCTCGTGAGCGTCACGAATATGGCGGTGAGCGAAGCGCTGCTCTTCGCCAAGCGCAACAATCTCAACCTGGAAGCCACCATCAAAGCCGTTGCCGGTGGCGCCGCCGGCTCGTGGCAGCTCGAAAACCTCGGCCCGCGCATGATCGCGGGCGATTTCCGCCCCGGTTTCACGATCGATTTGCAGCAAAAAGACCTTCGACTCGTCCTCGAAGCCGCAGAACAAGCGAACGTCTCGCTCCCCGCCGCGAGCCTCGTTCACCAACTCTTCACCGCCGCCCAGGCCGCGGGCCACGGCAAACACGGCACGCAAGCACTCTTCTCCGTTTTCGAAAAGCTCGCGTCGCTGCACTGACGTGTTTTGTGGTGCTCTCCCCAAGCCCGCGGATGGCGATCCGCGGGCTTTGAAAGCGCTCGGGCTCGGTTTGCAAGATGACACACCTCCCGCCATCATCGCAGTGATGCCTCCGCTCGTTCGTGCGATCACCATCTCGTTACTCGCGTGCCTCACCGGGTGCAGCGCGTACCTCGGTCGCGAGCTCGTCACTGCGCCCAATCTCGACCTGCCGATGCGCGGCCACGACGCTTCGCCCGCGGTGATGAAATCCCTCTGCATCACCGAACAACTGCGCATCCCTGTCGATCGAGACACCTCACTTTGGGTCACCATGTGCGATCCGAACGACTCGAAAGAATCGCTCGCCATCCGCACCGAAGGCTCCATGCTCCGCGCGGTCATTCACCGGAATCCAGCGACGCAGCCTGCGAACGATCCCCCGCCTCGCGGAACGATCTTCATGCTCCATGGCTTGCAGGAAAACCAGGAAGGCGGCGCGTATGTCGTCTATCGCGAGATGCTCGTGCATGCGGGATACCGTTGCGTGCAGGTCGATCTCCGTGGCCATGGCCGCTCGACGGGAAATTACGTTACCTACGGCGTGAGGGAATCGAACGATCTGGTGAAGGTGCTCGACGAATTACAGTCGCGCGGTTTAATCGCCTGCGATGTCGGCGCGATCGGCGCTTCGTATGGCGCATCGATCGCCATCCAATGGGCCGCGATCGATCCGCGCATCAAAGCGGTGGTCGCCATGGAACCGTTCGCGACGTTGAACGACGCCGCGGTCGATGCCGCCCCCGCGATCCTCGGGAAATTCAAGCGCACGATGACGGACCGATCGATCCTGCTCGGGCTCGAAAAAGGCGGACGCGTCGCCGGTTTCGATCCCAACGATGCCAGCCCCCTGACCGCCATCACGCGCACCACCGCGCCGGTTCTCCTTATCCACAGTCGCGACGACGAGCTCGTCCCGGTGGAGCACAGCCTGCGTCTCCACGCCGCCGCGCCCAACCACAGCAGACTCATTCTGGTCGATAAGCAATCGCACTTCACGATGTGGTTCGAGTCGATCAACCTCATCGGCAAGTCGTCAACCGACTGGCTGGACCAGTACGTTGCTCACGAAAAACCGACGACGCGGCCGAACATCCCGCAGATCCGGAATAGCACCCAGGTCCTCACGCGGTCCTTCGACGATGACCGGAATCCCAAAGGGGAATAGCGCCCACCGGCCGACAAACAGTTCGCGCTTGCCGACCCGGTTTTTCGGATTACGATTCACGGGTAACGATGCTGGTTTTTCCGTGTCATGTTTGCCGGACGAGTTTGTCCGCGGAAGAGACGCAGGTGGGGCAGCTCGTTCGTTGCCCCACATGCCTGACGACGCTGCGCGTTCCGCAGCCGCAGCCCGCGGCCGCGGTCGCCGCCGTCAGCGTAACAGCAGGTTCGGAGATTCCGTCAAACACCTCGCGGCCGATGACCGGCGCCGGGTTCACGCGCTCCGGCGGTGGCAAGCGCTACGGTTTCAACTGCGGATACTGCTCGTCACGATTGGAAGCGACCGAATCGATGGCCGCACAGGAAGGCCAGTGCCCCACCTGCGGCAACAACATCACGATCCCGATCCTCGATCGCTACGGAAGATTAATCGACCCCAAGACACGGCAGATCATCAAGCAGGATCCGCACCCCGTTCACGCCTACGCCGCCGCGGGCGATCGCGCGCCGAAAATTCTGCGTCAACCCGGGGGGCAACAGAACATCCAATGCCCGCGCTGCGCCGCTGTTAGCCCCATCACCGCCAACAACTGCAAAAGTTGCGGCATGCCCTTCACGATGGAAGGCACGACGATCGAAGCCAGCGGCGCGAGCAACGGCTTCTGCGTCGCGAGCCTCGTGCTCGGCATCATCGGCATCCCCGCCGGCTGCACGATCATCATGCCGCTGCTCGCGATCGTCTTCGGTATCATTGGCTTCAATCAAACGAGCCAAAATTCCGAAGGCGGCGGAAAAGGCATGGCGATCGCGGGAATCATCTGCGGCGGGATCGGTGGGATCATCGGGATCATGTACCACATGCGATGATGCGGACGACGCTCTTGTAGGGTCCGCTTCAGCGGACCGGTTATTTCTTCTGGTTCGCGAGAAACTTCTCTTCGGCTTCCGGTCTTCGAATGTAAATCGGCGTGAGCTTGAACGGATCCGCGAATTCGCCTCTGGACGCTGCAATCAAACCCAACTTCGCGACCACTTTCGCTTGTGCCATCCACGTTTCCCGTGGTGTCGCAATCACGCTCGAATCCTGCGGAATGAACTTCTTGTGATACGGAATCCCCTCGCCCAGCAGATAAACCGGCCGCGGTGAATCCGCGATCATCTCCGCGAGCGAAGAGAGTTTTGCCGGCACGCGCTCGATCCACGTCTCGCCCATTCGCTCGAATCGCGCGGTGAAGATCTGTTCGCGCTTGGCATCCAAAACGATGATCACGTGCTTCGCCTCCGGCGGCGCGTTTTCAACCAGCACGCGCAAACTCGGCACGACCACGAGCTTCACCCCTGTCGCGAGCGCCATCGTCTTCGCGAGCGTCACGCCAATGCGCAGGCCGGTGAACGATCCCGGCCCCACCGACACATACAACTGCTCCAGATCCCGCGGCGACCAGGCGACTTGGCGCATCAGGTCATCGATCAATGGCAGCATTTTCGCGGCGTGCTGCAGCCCGTGCGCAAAGAACCCCTCGGCAAAAACCGCCCCGTCGCGCACCAGTGCGACCGAACCGGCCCTTCCTGAAGTTTCAATCGCCAATGCCCGAGACATCTTCCGCGATGATAGTTGATACAATCCGCCGCATCCATGAAGGCCATCATGGTCATGTTCGACTCGCTGAACCGTCACATGCTCCCCCCGTACGGTTGCACGTGGACGCACGCGCCGAACTTTTCGCGACTCGCCAAGCGCGCCGTCACGTTCGAAACTTCCTACGTCTGCTCGATGCCGTGCATGCCCGCTCGTCGCGATCTACACACGGCCCGGCCGAGCTTTCTGCATCGATCCTGGGGACCGCTCGAACCATTCGATGATTCCGCGCCCGATATTCTGCGCAACAACGGAATCTACACGCATCTCGCGAGTGATCATTACCACTACTGGGAAGACGGCGGCGCGACGTATCACACGCGCTACAACTCCTGGGAATTTTTCCGCGGACAGGAAGGCGATCCGTGGAAGGGACAAGTCGAAGATCCGCTCTGGCCGGATGCGATGGGCCGCAACAACGATCGCGACAACTATCCGCGGCAGGACCTGATCAACCGCTCGTTCATGAAGACCGAAGCGGAGCATTCGCAGACGAAAACCTTCGATGCCGGCATCGAGTTCATTCGTAGAAATAGCACCCAGGACAACTGGTTTTTGCAGGTTGAGACATTCGATCCACATGAGCCGTTCTTCTCGCACGAGCGATACAAAGCGCTCTATCCGCACGGCTACAAGGGGCCGCTCTTCGATTGGCCCAAGTATCAGAAGGTGTCGGAATCAGCCGACGAAATCGAGCACGTCCGTTACGAATACGCGGCGCTCTTAAGCATGTGCGATCATTCGCTCGGCCGTGTGCTCGATCTGATGGACGAGCTTGACCTGTGGAAAGACACGATGCTCATCGTGTGGACCGACCACGGCTTTCTCCTCGGCGAACACGATTGCTGGGCCAAGATGTGGATGCCGATGTACAACGAGATCGCGCACACGCCGTTTTTCGTTTGGGATCCGCGCATCGGAAAAGCCGGCGAGCGACGGAAAAGCCTCGTGCAGCCGTCGATTGATCTCGGGCCGACGCTGCTCGATTTCTTCGAGCTGCCGACGACAGAGGACATGATTGGCCAGCCGTTGCGCCCTGTCATGGAATCGGACGCGCCGATTCGCGAGGCGGGAATCTTCGGACTTTTCGGCGGACACGTGAACGTCACCGACGGGCGCTACGTCTACATGCGCGGGCGCGTCTCGCCGGACGGTCAGCCGCTGTTCAATTACACGCTGATGCCCACCATGATGCGATCGATGTTTCACGCGCGTGACATGCAGGATCTGCAGTTGGCCGAGCCCTTCAGTTTCACGAAAGGCTGCCGCACGCTGCGCATCAAGGCCGGCGGGCCGTACCCCGGCAGCGACGCGTACGGCGAAACCATGCTCTTCGACCTGCAAAACGATCCGCAGCAACAGAAACCGATCCACGATCCCGCGATTGAGCGGCGCATGATCAATCACCTCACGGAATGGATGAAACGATGCGACGCCCCGCGGGAGCAATACGAGCGATTGGCATTGTGACCGCGTGGTGTCGCCTTCGGCGCGCCGATTTACGATCGATGAACTGGGACATCGCGCGACTGAGCGGGGAAGGGAAGAACATGGGTGACCTGAACTACGCAATGGGCGACGTCGGCGAGTCCACGCGCGAAGCAATCCTCGGCTTGCTTCGAGATTTCAACATTGCGAACAACAACGAATTCTTCACCGCACGCGAAGTCCCCGGGAACGCAACCAAGCCGATCGAAATCGTCGCGACCGAACCCGACGGGCGCATCGCCGGCGGACTCGTCGGCAGCACTCAGTTCAAGTGGATGAAGATCGACTTCCTCGTCGTGCGCGAAGACCTGCGGCGGATGGGCATCGGCCAGCGCTTGATAACCATGGCCGAGAGCGAAGCAGCCGCCCGCGGATGCGCCTCGATCTTCGTCGACACGATGAGCTACCAGGCCCCGGACTTTTACAAGCGCCTCGGCTACGGCCAGGTCGGCTTCATCCGCGACTGGGATTCGCACGGCCACGACAAATACTTTTTCGTGAAGCAGTTGTAGGGTGTGCTTCAGCACACCATGCCTCTCGCGAAAAACGGTGTGCTGAAGCACACCCTACGAAGGCAGCAGATTTCGCGGATTTTCGCGGATTTTTCTGGATCAATCTGATATCACGGTGCTCGCGCGAGCCCCCGCTTGCTCGCGCCATTGGAATGTTCCGAAACGTTCCGCGGCGTTCCGAAATGTTCGGGAAGCGCCAAAAATGCAAAACGAACCCAACTGGATGACGAGTGAGCATTCTCGGGGCTTGGGAGCCGCATTTTCGATGCGCAACGCGTTTGAGAACGTTCCGAAATGTTCCGGCCGTGTTCGCGCGCTTCGCGGAATGGCAAAACGAACCCACCGCGTCCATTCTCCGGCGATGGACGTGCGTCATCCCGAGCGAAGCGAAGGATCTCGATATCGAGCGAGTCTTCCGATCCCGAGATTCTTCGCTGCGCTCAGAATGACAGGTGCCCGAGCGCCTTATCACGCACTCGCGGCCTGCTGGGACCATTGCTCGAATCTGGTCAGCATCTCCGACGACACCGACGGCTTCGAATCGGCGAGCACGTCTTCGATCACTTCGCGCGTGATCTGCCCTTCTTCACCCGTCGCGACGGATTTGAGGAACGGAATCGTCGCGGCGCGGTCGCAGAGGTATCTGATGTCGGCGCCGCTGAAGCCCTCGAGGCGCTGGGCGAGTTGAGTCAAATCGATCGCGGGATCGAGGGGACGATGTTTCAAGTAGATCGCGAGCATCCGCTGCCGCGCGAGCAGATCGGGCAGCGGGATGTAGACCTTCTCGTCGAATCGTCCGGGGCGAAGGACGGCCGAGTCAAGCTGCCACGGGACGTTCGTCGCGCCCATGAACAAAATGGGGACCGTCCCCTTTTTATCGAAGCCTTCCATTCCCTGGAGGATCTGCGGAACGACGCGCTGCATGACGCTCGAACCTTCGTCACGGCGGGCGGGAACGAGCGATTCGATTTCGTCGATGAAGATGATGCTGCGCGGCTCGGCCGCGGCCGCGTCGAACAGCTTCTTGATGTTCTGCTCCGCCTCGCCGACCCATTTGCTCAGCACGTCCGCGGGGGAAATCCGGAAGAAAGTCGCGTCGATCTCGCCGGCGGTCGCCTTTGCGAGCATCGTCTTGCCTGTGCCCGGCGGGCCATAGAGCAGCACTCCGCCGCCGGCGCGGATGTCGAACTTCTCCGCCAGTTCCGGATGCGCAAACGGGTAGATCATTCGCAGGCGAATATCTTCCTTCACGTCATCGAGGCCCGCGACGTCGTCGAAGCGAAGCGTGGGCTTCTCGCGGACGATCCACTGATCGGCGGACGATGTCGATTCACCTTCCTGCGTCGCCTGGGCATCGTTGGGTTTTCGATTTGCGATTTTCGATTTGCGATGGGTGGTCTTCGCATCTTCGCAGTCGCGCGCCAGTTCGAGCAATCGCTTGGCGGTGTCTTGTCGCGCGTTGCGCAGCTCTTCGCCCTGCGCTTCCTTGCTGAGCTGCACCATCGCGCGGGCGGCTTCGAGCAGGTAGATGCGGGCGGAGTCCCATTGGCCGGCGCGGCGCGCGTCGAGTCCCTTGGTGCGATAGCGCTCAAACGTATCCCACGAAGTCATGCACGGGATTCTCGATATGCGATTTGGAATTTGCAATTAGAGAACGGTCATGAATTTCGACCGCGGCGGCTGATGATCGCGTGCCAGATCGCGCGGACGATCGAGAAGGTCCCCAGGATCAGGAAGAGCCAGCGTGCCCAGCTACCCGCGAGCACGAATGAAAACAGCACGAAAAACAGCCCAAATCCGCCAAAGAGATACGACGCGATGCGATGCTCGCGCGGGGTCGGTGGGCGGAAGCAGTTTGGATCAGACTCGTCGGTCATTCGTGAAGGGGTTTCAACCATGCAGACTTTAGCCACAGAGCACACAGAGATCACAGAGAAAACATCCAGCAGTCTCAGTGCAATCTCTGTGACCTCTGTGTGCTCTGTGGCCCAAGTTCTCTCCTGCAAGACGCACGGGTCGCATCTCGCGTTACGTGAGATCCATCGGCGAATCAAGCAGCTTTCGTACGCCAGTCTTCGTGACGACGTAGTTATTTTCGATCCGGATGCCCGCGTTAAGCTCCGGCGAATAGATGCCGGGCTCGACGGCGAAGACCTCGCCTTCCATCAGCACATCGTCCCACTTCGGATTGAGATGCGGGAACTCATGCGGCTGGAGGCCGATGCCATGCCCGAGATGATGCGGCATGCGCAGGCCGGTGTGCTGCTCAAGGTGCCCATGAATCGCCTGATAAATCTCACGGCATCGAGCGCCCGGCTTGGCCATCGATTCGAGGATGGGGAAGCTGCTGACGACGCCGTCCCACGCACGCATCTGCGCGTCAGTCGGCTTTCGATTCACGGCGAAGGTGCGGCAGTTGTCGGCGAAATACCCGCGATACGTCGGGCCGAGGTCGAGGATGTACAGCTCGCCGTCTTGTGCAGCGCGATTGTTGCGAGCGGCTCCACCGCCGGCTGCGCACCGGAAATCGTTGCCGAGCAACGCCGTCATCGGCTCGCCGGTCGATTTCACCGCCGCGGCGTGAAGCGCGTTGAAGACGTCCAGCTCCTGCACGCCGGGCTCGATGATCTCTCGGGCTTTGGCGTACATCGCTTCGCTCGCCCGGATCGCGCGCTCGATGAGGATCAATTCATCCGCATCCTTCACGCGCCGCTGCTGCCAGAGCGTTTGGTCGATCGGCTCGAATTCGAAATCGTCCATCAGCGCGAGTTGCGACGTCATCTGCGAAGCATCGAATCCGACCCGCGACGCGCGACGCGCCACAAGCACTTCCCGCACCTTCGCGGCGACGACGATCGGCTGTTCCTGGCGCTGCGTCGCGAGCCACTGTGCTTCGAAGGACGCGACTTCGTCCGCGGCCGTTCCCGTCGCACATTCGTTCGCCGTCACGAGCCACGAGCGACCATCGGCGAAAAGCACGAACGCCGACTGATGCAGCCACCCCGTCATGAAGGCTCCGAAGTAATAAACATGGTGCGGCGCCCCCACCACGATCGCGTCCAGCCGCTGCTCGTGCATCGCCACGAGAAGCCGCTTTTGCCGCGCTTTCGACTGCTTCGGATCGAGCATGAAAGAACTGTATCGCGGCTGCGAATACCGCGAAAGGAAGGCAACATTATGGGACCTTTGCGTGGGCTCCCCGCGCCAACTGTTCGTCTATCTGATTCGAATTGCGGAGCGGGCGAGTTTACGATAACTACACATTTGAAAACGCCCCGAAAGGATGGTTATGCCGGATTCAGCGATTGCCACCGCCGCCGACTACGCCGACGCGCTCATCACCGCGCGGCGGGCGAAGAACGTCCTGGTGCTGCTTCTGCTGTTGATGCTTCTCGCACAACTCGCGATCTTTTTTTCGGCGCGCTACACGAACGTGATGACGCCGGCGATCGTTAGCGCGACGACAACCGCCCCCGCGACAGCCGTCGTCGCTGAGCCGAATCAGTGGTTTGAAAAACTGCAGTACGTCGTCGGTCTCACCGATTTCCTCGGCGTGACGCTTTCCATCGTGCTGTCGATCATCGTGCTCCTGCTCGTGCAGATTATGCTGGTCGGGCGGCTCATCGGCGTGTCCCGCGTCACCTCCGCATTTATCTGGGCGCTGATCCTGATCGTGCTGCTCTTTCCATGGCAGGCGTTCTTGAACAACGTCGCGTTTGACCGGCCCGAATTCAAAATTCCCGGCGTGCTTTACACATGGGACGAAGTTCGGCTCTTCGCCAAGTTCGGGATGGATCGCGAGCATCCGATTCCGGTCACACAGCTGATCCTGGAGTGGTCGCGATTCGTTGCCTTTCCGATCATCTCCGTGCTGATTCTTCTGGCGATTCAGATCAAGAGCAACCGCGGGCTTCGTCAGGCGCTGGGTGAAGCGGATTATGCGATCGACGAGACGCTTCGGACGTAATTATGCGTGAGGAGAGGGGCCAAATCACTGGCGGAGCGGTCATCTACGAACCTGTCGAGCTGTGGGGCTCGATCGCGGGGAAGGTGCGCGTCATCGAAGGCGGAAAGCTCTACGTCCGCGGGGCAATCTACGGTGACCTCATCGCAGAAGCCGGCGGGCGCGTGCATGTCTTTGGACGAGTGACCGGGAAGATCATCGTCTATCCCGGCGCGAAAGTCATCCACAGCGGGATCCTGGGCAAAGATGCGATCAACAAAGGCGGGCGGCTTTACGTCGAATCGCTCGCGCAGGTGGGCGGTAAGGTGAAGCACAAAAAAGGCGACACCGTCGTCGAGCCGAAGAACAAGCCCGTCACCGGCAGCGACTGGTCGGCCTACCAGTAACGCGCATGTTTAGCCGCCCCGCGTGCGGGGCGGGGTTTCGCCGGTCCACTCATTTCGACACGCTCCCGCCTCGCACGCGAGGCGGCTAAACATTTGGTATCATTCCCACCGCATGATCGACCCGCAGTTGCCCGAGTTGCTCAAAGTCGCCCGCGGTGACGCTCCCGCCGATCTCGTTCTGAGAAACTGCCGCATCGTCAACGTTTACTCCGGCGAAATTGAACAAGGCGACATCGCCATTTACCGCGCGCGCATCGCGGGAATCGGGTCCTACCACGGCAAGGAGGAAATCGATCTGAAGGGCGCATTCGTCGCGCCCGGGCTGATCGACGCGCACGTTCACATCGAAAGCAGCCTCTGCATCCCGCCGCATTTTGCGTCGGCCGTCGTTCCTCGCGGCGTGACGACCGTTGTGACCGACCCGCATGAAATCGCCAACGTCGCCGGCGCCGCGGGCGTCGAATTCATGATGAACAGCAGCGCCAAACTCCCGCTCGAGGTCGTGACCATGTTCCCCAGCTGTGTGCCCGCGACCGACATGGCGACCAGCGGCGCGACACTCGATCCGCGGAACGATTCATCGCTCACTTCGCGCGTCCATGGCCTGGCCGAGGTGATGAACTTCCCCGCGGTCATTGACGGCAATCCTGACATGCTGGCCAAACTCGACGCGCTGCGCGATCGCTCGATAGACGGCCACTGCCCCGGTGTTCGCGGCCACGCGCTAAACGCC
The DNA here is from genome assembly GCA_025924315.1 of Phycisphaerae bacterium. GTDB lineage: Bacteria > Planctomycetota > Phycisphaerae > Tepidisphaerales > Tepidisphaeraceae > JAICIO01. The sequence goes on along the minus strand of JAICIO010000108.1, from coordinate 4,370 downwards.
TACGTCGCCGCCGGAATCGGGAGCGACCACGAATCCGTCACGGTTGAAGAAGCCAAAGAAAAGCTCGCCCGCGGGCTCTACATCCTCATCCGCGAAGCAAGCAATGCGCAAAACCTCGACGCCCTGCTTCCATTGATCAACGAAAAGAATTCGCGCCGCATCTGCTTCTGCACAGACGATCGCCAGCCGCACGATCTGCTGACCGACGGCGGGATCGATCACATGCTGCGCCGTGCCATCGCCGCGGGTGTCGATCCGATCACCGCATTTCGCTGCTGCACGCTTAACAGCGCGGATCGGTTTCGCCTCGAACACATCGGCGCCATCGCGCCGGGCAAACTCGCGAACCTCTTGATCTTCGAAAAGCTCGAAGCACCGCGGGCATCCCAGGTCGTTATCAAAGGTCGGCGCCTCGAAGACGTTCCATCCGGAACAGATGTCGAAATCCCCGACCGCTTACGCCATTCGTGCTGTGCGAAACTGGCGGCCCTCAACTTCAAGATCCCCGCGAAACCGGGAAAGATCCGCGTGATCGGCTCGCGGGAAAACCAGCTCATCACCGATCACCTCGTTCTCGAACCGACGGTGCAGAATGACGAGGTAATGGCCGACCCGTCGCGAGATGTGCTCAAGATGTCGGTCATCGAACGGCACCATGCTTCGGGCAAGGTCGGACTTGGCTTCATTCGGGGGATCGGACTGAAGCACGGCGCAATCGCCGGCACCGTGGCACACGATCATCACAATCTCGTAGTCGTCGGTTGCGACGACATCTCGATGGTGGCCGCGGCGTATGCCGCCTGCGCAATCGGCGGCGGGCTCGTCGTCACCAGCGGCGAGCACATCCTCGCAAAGCTCCCGCTACCCGTCGCGGGGCTGATGAGCGATCGGCCGATCGAAGAGGTCCGCGTCGCGTATGACGCATTACTCGCCGCGTGCAAACAGCTCGGCTCGCCGCTGCACGATCCGTTCATGGCGATGAGCTTCATGGCGCTGGAGGTGATTCCGTCGCTGAAGCTGACGGACAAAGGTCTCGTGGACGTAGAAGCCTTTCGCCTCGTCGATTTGTTCGTCTGATGTTATAAATTTGGAGAAGGATGAGAGCTCCCGATCAACTCGTTCATTCCCGCGCGCGTGTCGCACAGCGATACGCCCTGTTCCCGCTCGAAGGGTTCCCGTTATCGCGCTTACCAAGCTGGCCCGACGCCGAAGTTCGCGTGCTCGCGGCTCCAGCACTGGGCGCGAAGTTTGTTCAATACCTGATCGATCTCCCCGCGGGAACACGCGGTGAATTCGCGAGCGACGGACGACTGGAAACTTTTTATTATATGCTGTCCGGCGCGGGTAAGCTCACCGATCGCTCGATCAAGTCAGGATCATTTGGTCTTCTCTCACCGAACGATTCGTTCACCTTTTCAGCGACCGAAAACAGCCGACTGATAGTCTTCCGGAAGGTCTACGAGCAAGCCAAAGGCATCGAGCTTTTCAAGAGTTACCATGGCGAAGAATCGAAGGTGAAAGCCGAAGTCTGGGCGAACAATGCCGCGTCGCGATTGCAGACGCTCATCCCCGACGAGTTGCAATACGACTTCGCGATGAACATTTTCACGTTCGATCCCGGCCACGGCCTGCCCTACGTCGAAACGCACGTGATGGAGCACGGCCTGCTCTTTCTTCAGGGCAAAGGCGTTTACTATCTCGACGGCACGTGGATGGAAGTCGAGAAGGACGATTTTATCTGGATGGGCCCCTATTGCCCGCAATCGTTCTACGCCACCGGCCCGACCCCGTCGCGCTACATCTACTACAAAAATGTAAACCGCGAGATTTCTTTATGATGCGGGTTGCTTGTGGCGCGTGGCATGTTGGAAAACAACGCGCGACAAGCAACACGCAACGAGCCAACTATGGAAAAGATTTACCGAGACAATGACGTGGACGCTTCAATCCTGAAGGGCAAGACGATCGCCGTGATTGGTTACGGTATCCAGGGCAAAGCCCAGGCCGCCAACACGCGCGACAGCGGATTCAAAGTCATCGTCGGCTCGCGCGGGGCGGAAGAAGGTTCGAAGTCGCGTGAGCAGGCCAAGGCGGATGGTTTCGAGTCCTATTCGATCGCGGAAGCGACCAAAAAGGCGGACATCCTGCTGATCGAATTGGCGGATCCCGTGCAGCCGGGGATTTACAAGAAAGACATCGGGCCGAACCTGCGCGCCGGCCAGACCATCTGCTTCTGCCATGGTTTCTCGGTGCTTTACGGCCAGATCCAACCGCCGAAGGATGTGAACACAGTGCTCTTCGTGCCGAACGCGCCGGGCGCCTTCGTGCGCGAGAAGTACAAGAAAGGCGAAGGCGTGTACGGGTGTGTCGCGGTCGATCAAGATGCCACCGGCGAGGCGGAAAAGATCGCGCTCGCGATCAGCAAAGCGGTCGGTTCGACGCGCGCGGGCGTCGTGCTGATGAGCTTCCAGCATGAGACCGAAGGCGACAATTTCGAAGAACAGATCCTCTATGGCGGCGCGATCGCGCTCATGAAGGCGTGCTTCAACACGATGGTCGAAAACGGTTACCCCGCCTCGTTCGCGTATGCCAAGGCGATCCGCAGCCTGCGCAGCGTCATCGATGTAATGGACGAAGTTGGCATTGAAGAATACTGCACCAGTCGCTGCAGTCGGACCGCGGAGTTCGCCATCCGCACGCGTGGGCCACGCGTGGTGAACATCGACGAAGTGAAAAAGATCTTCGAAGAAACCGAGCGCGGCGAATTTGCTCGCGATTGGATGCAGGAATGGGCGCTCGGCATGCCGACGCTTCACCGCATGCGCCGCACCGCCGCGAACAGCGCGATGGAAAAGACCGGCCAATCGTGGCGAAAAGAGTTCGGGAAGTAATTTGTTCTTTGTGACATGGGCTTACAGCCCATGCTGAGTGCGCACGGCCTGAAAGGCCGTGTCACGTTGGAGTTTCAGGTGCCCGTCAACGAAGAGCGCATCGAGCAGGACATCCAGACGATCGCGACATTCACCGAAACGCCCGGCAACGGCGCGTCGCGGCCGACGTTCTCTAAATCCTGGCGTGCCGCGCGCGATTACATCGTCAAAGAACTCGAATCCGCCGGCTGCAAGTGGAAGGTCGACGCCTGCGGAAATCTCCACGCGCGCCCGAATGCCATCGCGTGGGATTCCAGCACGTGGGTCAGCGGATCGCACATCGATTCAGTCCCGAATGGCGGAAATTTCGACGGCGTCGTTGGCTGCGTCGCGCCGCTCGAAGTCTTTCGCGCTGCCAAAGAAGACCAGAAAGTCGTCCCGCTCGAGCTGATCACCTGGGCGGAGGAAGAAGGGACGACGTTCAGCCTTGGCATGCTCGGCAGTCGCGCGTGGACCGGCTCACTGTCGCGCGACCAGCTCGCCAGCCTACGTAACGCGCAAGGCCAGAACTATCTCGACGCCGGCGCCCAGCACGGTGTCGTTCCCGACAAAATTGGCGTCGACAAGATCAAGCCGACGTCGATCATCGGCCTGATCGAAGTGCACGTCGAACAAGGTCCTGGCCTATGGAACGACAAGAAGCCCGCGGGGATCGTGAACGCGATCGCCGGGCGCCGGCAATATTCGTGCGTGATCACGGGCGTCGCGAATCACGCGGGCTCGACGAGCATGCGCGACCGCCGCGATGCACTCGCGGGGATGTCGGAGATCCTGCTCGAGTTCGAAAAACTCGCCGAGCATCTCGGCCATCGCACCGTCATCACGATCGGTCAGCTTTTTCCCAAGCCCAACGCGATCAATGTCATCAACGGTGAAGTCACGTTCACCGTCGACTTCCGCACGCCTGTGACTGAAGTTCTCCCCGCGGGCGACAAAGGAATTCACAAGATCGTCGAGGACGTCTGCGCTCACCGGCATCTGATCTACGCGCTCGATGTGACGGAGTCGCTCCCCGCCATCGAAATGGACGCGCGCGTCTGCAACCGCCTCGCAAAGGCCGCGGATAAGATCGGTCTCAAGCAGATCCCGCAGACGATCAGCGGCGCGCTCCACGATGCCGCAATCCTCGCGCCGCTCGTGCCGACGGCGATGCTGTTCGTCCCGAGTCGCGATGGGATCAGTCACAACTCGGATGAGTTCAGCCGCATCGAAGACATCGCCGCCGCGACGGAAATCCTAGCTGAAGCCGTGCGCGATCGACGAATTGAATGAATCCATCCGCGTGTAGCCGGCGAGCTTGCTCGCCGTTTTTGCCGGATCCAGAGCCTCGGGGGGCCAAAGCGCCGGCGACACGCGGGTGGCTGGATTGAAAAAGTGGGTCGCGCGCGGCGGGACCGAGGGGTTGCGGGGCGGGGGCGGTGGGTTGGGTGCGGCGGAACG
>JAICIO010000107.1 GCA_025924315.1 Phycisphaerae bacterium | reverse complement strand
GCCCCCCCCGCCCGCGGCTGGGAGTGGGGCGGTCTTGTCGGGCCCGCTTCCGCGGCCCGGTTATCCAGCCTTTACAAACCCAAAACCCGGGGCCGCTGCCGCGGACCCTACAAGAGAGGAAACTGCTTTACATCGGCTCGAGCTGATCGAGCGACATCGTGTAGACCTGCGTCGCCTTGCCTTCCTGGCGATTCAGGTCGATGTGCAGGGTCCCTGTCGCGCGGGCGAAATTTCCGCTGATGTTCGGGACCTTCATGTCCCGCGGCACGACCACCCACACGCGCTCCTGCACCTTGGGTGGGCCGCCGAAGCAGCACTTGGCGATCGAGTACACGAGCTGGAACCGCGTCATGCGGTCGCCGGCTTCACTGTCGTCGTAGACCTGTCCTTCGAGCTGGATCTTCTGCCCATCGAGCGCGCGATAGCGCTGCGGGATGTCGTTGACCGTGCCGTTGAACTCGTCGAACGGAAAATTTCCCATCGCCTTGAGGTCGACCTTCTTCAGATCGCCGACGGATTCGATTCCGCCGGTGACGTTGGCTTTGATGAAGATGTAAACCGGCGTGCCGATCAAAAACAGCACGACCGCTGCGAAGATGATGATTCGGAGATTCATCCGCTCACGCAGCGGAATTTTCACATCGCTCGCAACCGCATCCATCGCTTAATTCCTCGAATTGCTCCCGTAGGGTCCGCTTCAGCGGACCGGTTATTTGCTTTTTGGGCGGGTGAATAACCGGTCCGCTGAAGCGGACCCTACAAGACTGACAACTTATTTTCCCACCGGCTTCACGCTCGAGCACTCCACTTCGAAGATGCTCACGATGAAGCCTTCGTCCTTTTTCTCTTCAACGGTTAACTTGCCACTGACTTCAATTTCATCCGGGAAATAGCTGACCGATTTTCCCTTTGGGCAATTCACAATGATTGTGTGCTGGATCTGCGGCGGTTGACCGTAGCAGCAGCCGAACAGGCTCGGCACGAGGGCGAACTGCGTGATCGAATCCGCCTGATCCATCGGCACCATGAAACCCTTCACCTTCAACTTTGAACCGGAAAGGGCTTTGACATCATCGGGGATGTTTCCGCCTTTTTCCGCGTCGTAATCGAAGTTGCCGAGCTCCTTAATAGTCATGCTCAGCTCTTCGCCGGGTTTCGGCGCCGGATGTGGCTTTCGCGGGCCGGTATCCGTCGGAACTGATTGCTGCGGCTGGGCTTGCGCTGAAATCTCAAGATTCTTCTGGCAGACCCGGATTTGTTCCTGCACCTGCCCGGCCTGGTCCGGCTTGTTCTTGAGCTGATCGGCAACCTTTTGCAGAAGCGGCAGGGCGACCGCAAACTCGCCCCGGTTAAAGGCTTCCGTCGCGGCCAGTTTCGTGGCGGCGGGGTCGTCCGCCGGCTTGGTCGTCTGGGCCAGCACAGGGCTCGCACAGAGCGTCAGGAGCAAAATAGAGCAACAGAGTGACCGCATCGTGGTCCACCTTCCCAGACAACGTCGGAAATGCTGTAGGGTGTGCTTCAGCACACCGTTGCGTCAGAAAGATGTGCTGAAAAGCACACCCTACTTATTCTACACTTTAAGCCGCGACGAGGTTCGTTGCGACGGGGGTCCGATAAGCTTTCAGGGCCGGCACCAACCCGGCGATCACCGCGATCAGCACCACCCCAACCAAGTATAGCAGCTCATATTGATCGGTAGAGAGCCAGTTGATGCTTTGACCGAGCAGGCGGTTCATGTAAACCGACCCCGCGGCGGCGACCGCATGCCCACCGATGATGCCGAGAATCCCGCCGATCAACCCGATGAGCCCCGCCTCAACGCAAATCAATGTGAGGATCCGCGCGCGTGTCGCGCCCAGCGCCCGCAGGATCGCAATCTCGCGCATGCGCGCCGAAACCGAATTGTAGATGCTGACCAGGATGCCCACCGCCGCGACCACGGACACCAATATCGCGATCAGCAGCAGCACGAGCGTTGTGCTTTTGAAGAACGTATTGAAGAACTCGCGCATCGTCGTCGCGGGGTTCACCGCGACGGCGCTGGGGTCGATTACTTTGTATTGATAAATCAGGTTGAGCGTCGCATTTCGCGATTTGACGAGAACGGCCGAGAGCAGCCAATCTTCCTTCGGCAGCTTCAGGTCGATCGTGCCATCGGGCCGCAACTTGTACGGCGGGCCCTCTGCCTCTTCCTTTTTCTGTGACGAGGGTGCGCGGGGAGCACCGGCGAGCTTCTGTCGCAGGTGCGCCTGCTGCGACATTCCCGTTTCGTGTTCGGTGATGGCGAAGTTGCTGACGATTGGGATGTAAAGCGCGCGATCCGCGGCGGTGTGCGTCGGCGCGAGAATGCCGACGACCGTCCACACCTGCTCGTGGATGTCCGGCGTTTCATTCGGACCCGGCATGCCGTGCGTCGCGCGGAACGTACTGCCGATCTTCAGACCTGTTCGAGCCGGAACTTCACTTCCGATGACCGCCTCAAACTTCTCCGGATGAAAGACGTGTCCCTCGGCGAACTCGTATTTCTTGCCGAGGCGATACTCGAACTGCTTTTCCTCCGGCAGCAGTTTGCCTTCGTCGTCGTAGCCGAACATTTTCGGCAGCGTGCCAATGATGCGAAGATTCTTGTAGCTGTCGCCAACCGTCACGGGCACCGCGATGCGCACCTGCCGCGGATTGCGGATCAGATTTTCATACACCGAATACGGCATATTCCCCGGCGGTTGGTCGAGGCCATACACCGTGTTGAGCACCAATTGCAGCGGCGAGCCCTTCGGCGGGCCCATGATGATGTCGTAACCGAAATCCGATTGAACGAAGAGCGAGCTTCCCCCGCGGTATAAAATCATGATCGCAACCGCCAGGCCCACGCCGAGCATGACTGACAAAACCGTCAGCCAACTCGACAGCGCCCGCTGCCGCATCTGCTTGAAGACCAGTTGGAAAAGATTCATGGTTCAACCGACACAAATCTCGCTCACGACCGAATGTCATTCTGAGCGAAGCGAAGAATCTCGGGATCGGATGTCGCGCCGCTTTCGAGATCCTTGCATCACCCGCTGCGCGGGTACCCATCGCTCAGGATGACGGTGTGCGGCCCGCGCGATTCAGTTCAGACAACGTGACGACTCGCGGCAATTGCTTCGCGATGTTTAGATCGTGACTGACCAGCAGCAGACTCGAACCGACTTCGCTGCACAGTTTGCGAATCAGATCGAGCACCTGCTGGGCGTTCGTTGTATCGAGCGCGCCCGTCGGTTCATCCGCAAGCACGAGCTTCGGACGATTCGCCAGCGCCCGCGCCGCCGCGACGCGCTGCTGCTGGCCGACGGACAGCTTTTGGGGCCGGTAATGCAACCGATCGCCCAGCCCGACTTCGGTAAGCAAATGTTTCGCCCATTCCGGATCGTGCGCCCGGCCGGTGAAGCTCATGCCGAGCTGCACATTTTCCAGAGCGGTAAATCCCGGCAACAGGTGATGCGTTTGAAAGATGTATCCGATGTTCTGCCCGCGAAAGACGTCGCGTTGCGCTTCGCTCAATTTTGCGACGTCGACGGCCGATCCATTCGCTCCAAAGCGAATCGAACCACTATCCGGCGTCAGGATTCCCGCGATCATGTGCAGGAGCGTCGTCTTGCCCGATCCGCTGGTGCCGATCAGCGCGACCTGTTCTGCGTCGCCGATTGAAAACGAATCGATATCGATCACCGGCACGACGGTGCCGTCGGGGGCCGCATATTGCTTGCGAACATGATCCAGTTCGATCGACAAGAAGAATCAAGCTCCCAGGTCCACGGCATTTGTAGGGTCCGCTTCAGCGGACCGGTTACTTGCCTTTCGACTAAAGAATAACCGGTCCGCTGAAGCGGACCCTACACGTACCAACAGATATGCAATCCGCCAAAGTTGCAACCTACTTCAGCATTTCCTCCAGCGTCGGATTCATCGCCTTCACCCAGCGCTCATAACCTTCCTTCGTCGGATGCAGTCCGTCCGCCATCACTTCTTTGCTGATCGAGCCGTCGTCCTCAAGGAATGCCTTGCCAATGTCGAGATAACGCACATTCGTGCCGCCTGCGAAAGCTTTGAGCTGCGCGTTGATCGCTTCGATTTTGTCCACGAAAACGTGCGCCTTCGGATCTTCCTTCTTCACGCGTGGAAAGATGCCGAGCACCAGCACCTTGGAGCCGGTTTTATCGCGCACAATCTTAATAATTTCTTCATCCGCCTTCGCGATCGAGTTGGCATCGTCGGCGGCGAGGTTGTTCGTCCCGAGCATCAGGACCGTCACCTTCGGCTTGATCGTGTCGAGTTCGCCGTTCTCGATGCGCCACAGCACATGCTGCGTGCGATCGCCGCCGATGCCAAAGTTCGCGGCGTTGTACTTCTTCTCGTAGTTCGCCTGCCAAACGTCCTTCCCTTTACCAAGCCAGCCTTCGGTAATCGAATCGCCGAGGAACAGAACATCCGCCGGCTCCTTGCCGCGCTCGATGAAACTCTTGTGCATGTCCATGAAGCGCTTGTTCGGCTCGCCATTCTTGTCCGTCTTCGCCGCCGCCGACAACGCGCCCATCTGGTCCGCACGCTGCGTCGTCGGCGCCGCCGCCGGCGCCGCAGGCGAGTCGGCGCGAACTAAACTCGTGCACGCCACCAAACCCAGCACAACCATCCACTTTTTCATCACGTTTCTCCTTCCCAGAACGAGATTCGTTTACTTCGGCATGCGATCCAGCGTTGGCTGCATCGCCGCCACCCAGCGTTTATAGCCTTCTTCCGTCGGATGAAGTCCATCCTTCATGACGCTCTTTTGGATCGAGCCATCGTCTTCAAGAAATGCTTTGCCAATGTCGAGATACAGGATGTTCTGCCCGTCGTCGAGCTTGGCGATCCGTTCGTTCACCTTCGCGATCTTCCCGCGGAACAGTTTCACCTCGTCGTTCGTCGGATCCAATCCGCGCGGGAAGATTCCCAGCAGAAGCACCTTGCTGCCCGTCTTTTCGCGGATTTGTTTGACAATCATTTCGATCGCCTCGGCGATCTTGTCGGGCTCGCCATAGCGCAGGTTGTTTGTGCCGATCATCAGCACGGTGACTTTGGGTTTGATTTGATCGAGCTCACCGTTCGCGATGCGCCACAAGACATGCTGCGTGCGATCCCCGCCGATGCCGAAGTCGGCGGCTTGATACTGGTCATAATGCGGCCAGACATGCGCACCGTCCTTCGTCCACCGCTCGGTGATCGAATCGCCGATGAACAGCACCGTCGCGGGTTGCTTTCCGCGTTCGAGAATCGCCTTGTGCTTTTCAAAGAAAACCGCGGAGTTCTTCGGAGCGGGAATGGTGGGATCGGCCAGTGCCGCCGGATTGGTCGCGGATTTGGTTGCCGGTGCCTGCGCGCGAACCAGCATCGGAGTGAGAATCACGATCAGAGCGAGAAACCAATTCCTCATTCCCTCTCCGTGTTTAGCTCTCGCGGGCGAAGTACTCCGCCTCAAGCTGCTTCAACTTCGCCGCGAGCTTGTCGTGCTCTGCCTGCAGCTCTTTCGCGCGGGCCGGCTCCTTGAATGAACCGACGCTCGAGAACTTTTCCTGGCAATCTGCAATCGATCGCTCGGTCTTGGCGATTTCCTTTTCCAACTCCGGGTTCGTCAAACGACCAAAGGGCCGCGAGTACGGATTGTCCTTCTTCTTCGCCGGCGCTGGCTTCGCTTCGACCTTTGGTTTCGGGGGCGGGGGCGGCGGCGCTTTCTTCGGCTTCTCCGGCTCGGCCTTTTTCTTCGCGAGCTTTTTCAGCCATTCGCTGTACGTGCCATCGAAATCCGTCACCACCGGGGGTTGAACCACAAACAGCCTGCGAACAATGCGTTCGAGGAAAAACCGGTCGTGACTCACACACAGTATCGTGCCCTCAAAGAGGGAGAGCGTGTTTTCGAGCGCCTCGCGAGAATTGATGTCGAGGTGGTTCGTCGGCTCGTCGAGCACCAGCACATTCGGCTTGTCGAGCAACAGCTCGGCGAGCGCCACGCGTGCCCGTTCACCACCTGAAAGAAGTCCCATTGGCTTGTAAACGTCATCGCCGCGAAAGAGCAGCATGCCGAGCACGTTCCGCAGTTCCTGTTCCTTGAACTCGCGATCGAGGTTCACTTCCTCGAGAATCGTGTTATCCGGATCGAAGTCGTCCAGCCGCTGATCGTAGTAGCCAATGCCGAGGTTCGCGCCCCAGCGGATGTCGCCGCCCGACGCGTCTTCCTGGCCCATCAGCACGCGCAGCATCGTCGTCTTGCCCGAGCCGTTCGGGCCGATGATGCCAATGCGCTCGCCGCGCCGCACGTTGAACGACACATCCTGCCACAGCGTGCGCGTGTCGAACGTTTTCGTCAGCTCGCGCACGTCGAGCACCTGATCGCCCGCGCGCTGATCGGTGTTGATCGCGAGATGAATGTGCTTGTTCGTCTCGACCGCGTCGATCATCGCATCGCTCTTGAGCAGGCGATTCAGGCGCTTCTCGCGCCCCTTCGCTTCCCGCGCGCGCTGTCCCGCGCCGAAGCGACGAACGAACTCTTTCTGCTTATCGATGTCCGCCTGTTGCGCGTCGTAGGCGCGCTGCTGCGAAAGCATCTGCAGGTCTCTTTGCTGCACGAACGCGGAGTAGTTGCCCGGATAACTGTTCAGCTGCGCGCGGGTCAGCCAGACAATCCGCGTCGCGAGGCGATCGAGCAGGTAGCGGTCGTGGCTGATAATCAGCACCGCACCGCTGAAGGCTTTCAGATACTCTTCGAGCCACTCGATGGCCTGCAGGTCGAGGTGGTTCGTCGGTTCGTCGAGCAGGAGCAGGTCGGGTTCACTGATCAGAATCTTCGCGAGGTTGAGCTTCGAACGTTGTCCGCCCGAAAGCGTCTCGACATTCTGCTCCCACATTTCAGCATCGAGCCCCACACCGAGCAACGTCGCTTCGAGCTTGTGTCGCCACGCATATCCGCCGGCCAGATCGAAATCGTGCTGCACTTTTTCGTACTGCTTGAGCGTGCGATCGAGCGCATCGCCCTGGTGCTCGGCCATGTCATGCTCGAGCTCGCGCAGCCTGTGCGACAGATCGTGCAGCTCGGCGAACGCGAGCTCCGCCTCATCCATGACCGTGTTCGATGAATCAAACTTCGGATCCTGCGTGAGGTGCCCGATCTTGATCGATCGCGCGACCGAGACGCTTCCCGTATCGACGTACTGCTCGCCGGTGATCGTCTTAAACAGCGTCGTCTTGCCGGTGCCGTTGTCGCCGATCAAACCAACGCGCTCCCCGCGATCGATCATGAAATCGAGATCGTCAAAAATGACGCGCTCACCAAAGTGAAGCTTGAGTTTGGATAACGTAACAATGGGCATTTGTTGGTGCGTGTTGCTTGTTGTTTGTTGCTCGTTGCTTGTTGTTGCAGTCGTCAATCGTTGGTTGGGTAACCGGCAGAATCAACGCGCAACATGCAACATGCAACGCGCCACATGCAGACATCAGATTACGTCGTCATCCCCCGCGGAAAGCTCCTCGACCTGCTGTTCGAGATGTTTCACGCGCTCGTGAAGTTCCGGAAGTTTGACGAACTGCGTGTAAACGCGACGGCCGAGTGAGATGGGCATGGCGGGGACGCCCATGAGGTTTGTCTGGTCCGGCACATCGTTGGTGATGCCTGCCTTCGCGCCGCACATAACGAGGTTACCGATGTTCAAATGCCCCGCGACGCCGACTTGCCCCGCGAGCGTCACGTGATGGCCCATCGTCACGCTGCCCGCGATGCCGACCTGCGCGACGATCATGCCGTATTCGCCGATCTTCGTGCCGTGACCGACGACGACGAGCGCGTCGATCTTTGTTCCCTTGCCGATCACCGTGCTCCCCATCGCCGCCCGCGCGATGCATGAATTCGCGCCGATCTCTACGTCGTCCTCGATGATCACATCGCCAATCTGCGGGATCTTGTGGTGAATCCCGTTGTTCGGTGCAAAACCGAAACCGTCGGAGCCGATCACCGCGCCTGCGTGCACGATCACCCGATCACCGATCACGCATTCGTCGTAAATGCTTACATTGGCATAGATGATGCAGTCCTGCCCGATCTTCACCCGCGGGCCGATGTAGGCGCCGGGATAGACGACCGTCCCCTGGCCGATGGTCGCGCTTTGATCGACAAAGGCCTTTGGATGCACGCCCTGATGCGGATGCTTGCGATGGCCATGCAGCAGCACGACCGCCTGGGCGAAGCCGTAGTACGGATCCTTCATTCGCAACAGGTTGGTGTGATCGGTCGAAACGCCGGGCGCCACGAAGACGGCCGACGCTTCGGTGGTCTGAAGCTGCTTGATGTACTTCGGGTTTGACAGGAAGGTGACTTGGCCGGGCTTAGCGTCTTCCAGCGTCGAGACCGAGTTCACCTCGACCGACCCGTCGCCGATCACCTCCGCCCCCGTCTGCTTCGCAAGCTCTTCCAGCTTCATTCTCACCTCTGTGGAAGGGGGAAATGTACTGGATTGGCCGAGGAATCGGTAGGGTGTGGTTCACCATGCTCCGGAAAGGTGTGGTGAACCAACCCTACGTTGGAGGTGCGGTGGGAAGGACGGCAAAGCCCGTCGTTCGCGCGTGTCGCGCTTCGCGGATCCGCTTCACACACAGGACGATAATTGCGATGAACAGGGTGGGGATCGCGCAGATGAAGGTGAAGCCCGTCCAGACTGTGAGCCACGGCACCGGACCGAACGATTCGGGATCGTCGCCGAGCGCATGAGGAAAGAAGCGATGCCAGATGAAGGTCGCGACGATCGAAATCGCAGCTGCACACGCGATGCACAACAGAAGTGTGCGCACTGGGCGAGGCGCGCCGGCCTGCATTTGATTCGGAAAAACCTGCCCGCAAAGGATTCGGCCGAGTGGCATCGCCGCGAGATAGCCGACCATCAACGCGATGCAGAGATTCAGCCAGTCGACGTGCACCGTGCGCTTCGCTGTGCCGTTGTAATAATCGGACGTGATGACCACCGTGGGCGGGAGACCGTAATTCGTCTCGCGGTGAGTGAGCCCCGCACGAGTGGGTGTCGCGCCCGTGTAGGTCGAGACTTCGGTCTGCAACGGCCACTGGACAACGAACAACAACAGCAGACAGAACAGCCCGGCGGGATTCGGCCCGAAGTAGTGTCGAAGCATTCGATCCTCAATCTGACTTGTTGTTCTGACACGGCCTCGAATCCAAAGATGTGACGGGAGGAGAATTTTTCGGTTGCGTTTTCGCAGAGAGTTAGGTATTTGATAGGGTCGCATGTCGCGCGTTTGGGGACGCGCAACGATCGCATCTTCTTCTCTCACACCGGAGGTCAGCGATGCAACAAAATGCATCCCAACGCGTCAGCGGGAAAAATCAGCCATCGGCCGGAAGCGATAAATCGTTGCCGGTTGAGAGTTTGAAGCAAATGCAGCTTCAGGCGATCGACCTCTTGTTGCAAGGACTCAGCGATGCGGAGGTCGCGGCGCAGATTAACGTGGCGCGCACGACGGTGTTTCGTTGGCGGAAGAACCAGGCGTTCGCGCTTCACTTGCGAAAACTCCGCGAGCGGTTGTTCGAGCAGTCCGCGGCGCGGATCCAAAACCTCATCCAGCCGTCCCTCGAGATCCTCACGAGGCAACTCAAAAGCAGCGATGAGAAACTCGCGATGCGTGCCGCGTCGACATTGCTTCGGTTGGCCACCAATGCGCACCTCTGTGGAAACAAGTCCCCTGCGCGCACGCCGAGCGCGAGCAAAAAAAAGCGACACCTGTCTTCATTCCTGAAGGCCGCGGAAGATTACATTAACTCGCCGATGCCCGTTCCAACGACCGCGAGCGGCTTAACGCCGAAGGTCAAGTTCTGATCTCACTCCGGCTTACTGACGACCGTCAGCGAGTTCTTCGTTCGCTGCAGATATGGCCCGTTGAAGTGCACGCTGTGGCGGGAGAGCATCCAGAGTTCGGGGATGATCTCGCCGATGAGTTCGCCGTTGTCGAAGATGCGGATGACCGAGCTTTCCGAGACGACGACCGCGACGGCATTCGTCTCGCGCGTGATCGAAGCGGCCGCCATGTGACGGCTGCCCAGGCCCAGCGGCAGCTTAATGTCGTCGAGCCGCGTGCTGATGTACCGGCAGGCGGAGACGACGACGCCAGCGTCGGTGACCACGAACGCGCCATCGAGCTGCGCCAGCTCCTTCATCGTCTCGCGCGTCTCGATGTTCGTCAGCCGCCGCTCCTCATCGGAATGCCCCGCGAGCGGATCGAGGATCAGCGTGCGCGAGCGCTCGAGCACCGCCTCGGTGTCGCCGACGACGAACATCGTCCCGATCTTCCGCCCCTCGCGACCCTCCCGCGCGATCTCCACCGCGAGCACGATGACCGCCTCCAAAACCTGCCGACTGATCCCGCGCTTGGCGTCGTTGCAGATCTGTTCGAAGATGTCGGTGGGGACGTCGTGCATTTTCTGTAGCAGGGGCAACCTGCCAATGCCGTCCTGTATTTTGCGCGGTTCCGCGCAGCCCGTGAAGGGGCGAAGTTTTTCGGATTGACGAGCGATTGTGGAATCGACAAGCGTCTGCTGGATGCACGCAGACCGCGGTGTGGGCGGGTCGCGGGACAGGCGATCGAGGCGGGAGGCTTAAGCTCGCTTTTGCGGAAGGGGCAACGATTCGCACGATTGTACGGATCTCATTTGATTCGCGCTCGCCGCTGTAGGGTCCGCTTCAGCGGACCGGTTATTTCTTCGGTTCGAAAAGACGAATAACCGGTCCGCTGATGAAGCGGACCCTACAAAAGCCACCGTCGGCGCGCGAATCAAATGCGATCCGTATTACAAGTTCAGCTCGGCGGTGCTGGGCGATTATGATCATCTCTCGCCGGCGCGGCGCTTCAGTCGAAGGGAAGGTCGTAACCCATGCATAAACAACATTCGCCAGGATTTCTCAAGCTGGTTCAATCCGTTCTCCCAGGGATCAAGCAACTGTCGATCCACGACGTAAAGAAGAAGATCGATCGCGGTGAGCGGTTTCTTCTGATCGACGTGCGCGAAGATCATGAGTGGGACGCGGGGCATCTGCCGGGCGCGCAACATCTGGGCAAGGGCATCATCGAGCGCGACGTCGAGACGAGATATCCCGATTTGAACGTGGAAATGGTCCTCTACTGCGGCGGCGGCTATCGCTCGGCGCTCGCGACGGACAACTTGCAGAAGATGGGCTACACGAACGTATGGTCCATGGACGGCGGCTGGCGCGGATGGGCCGAGGCGAACATGCCGATCAGTAAGGATCGTGTGGGAGAAAGGTGATTGGCTCACGAAGAAAAGTTGAAGGAGCAGCTCATGCCCGACCCAATCGATTGGCCCCCGCTTCCGTACGACGTGTGGCGCGACACCTACGCGACGCTGCACATGTGGACGCAGATCGTCGGCAAAATCCGCATGACCTGTTCGCCGCCCGTGAATCACGAGTGGCATGTCGCCTTGTATGTGACCTCGCGCGGGCTCACGACCTCACCGCTGTTTTTCGGCGAGCGGTCGTTTCAGATGAGCTTCGACTTCATCGATCATCTCCTGCGGATCGACGTGGTGGACGGCGAGCAGCGGCGCATCGAGCTTCGACCCTGCACCGTTGCGCACTTTTACGCCGATGTGATGTCGGCACTCGCGTCGCTGCAGATCGACGTGAAGATCTGGCCGATGCCGGTCGAAGTGCCGAACCCGATCCGCTGCGATGAAGATCGCGTGCATAAATCGTATGATCCGCAAGCCGCGAACGATTTCTTTCACGTCCTCGTGCAGATGGACCGCCTCTTCAAAATCTTCCGCGGGCGGTTCATCGGCAAATGTTCGCCGGTGCATTTCTTCTGGGGTAGCTTCGATCTGGCGGTGACGCGTTTTTCCGGTCGCCGCGCGCCTTCAAGGCCCGGCATGGACAAGGTGCAGGCGGAGGCGTATTCGCACGAAGTGATCAGCCACGGCTTCTGGCCCGGCGGGACGGGTGCGAGCGGCGCGACGCTGAACGAGCCGGTAATCTACGCGTATTCCGCGCCGATACCGGATGGATTTTCCAAAGCGCAGGTGAATCCGCGCGAAGCGTTTTACAGCGCGGAATTCGGTGAGTTCTTTCTGAAGTACGAAGACGTGCGAAAGTCGAAATCGCCGGACGATCTCGTGCTGCAGTTTATGCAGAGCACATATGAGGCCGGCGCGAAGCTCGCAAAGTGGGATCGGGCGGCCTTGGAGAGATAGTAGATCTCTCATGGCCATATCCGAAGCGTGTGGCACAGCCGCCCTCGGCTGTGCTTCTGCTCGCGCATCGAGCACAGCCGAGGGCGGCTGTGCCACATCACATGAAGATTGCCGAATGCTGATCAATCGCCCAAGTCTTGATCAGGCGGTTCGCCGCTGAACGCGCGCTCGGGGTTGAATTCGTAGGTGATGTGCGAGCATTCCTTCTGCTCCAGCCATTTCACCAAGGCTGGCGCGCCGTCGATCGGCGAGACGAACGAACAGTGAACCATGATCGTGTTCTCGGCGGCCGTGGCGTAACCGAACCTCGCCGAGTAGCGCGTCTTCCGCGCGGCCGGTTGCGTGCCGGCGAGGGGAAGCTGGCCCATTTGGGCGCCCAGCTGGCGCGCGTGAGCATCGTCGAGCTGAAACGTCTTCATGTCATCGGTGGCCGCGAGATAGGCATCGACCAGCTGCACATCGATTTCTGAAGGCGACTGCTGCTTCAATTTCTGCGCCGACTTCACCGCCAAATCCTGCACGATCGATTTGCGCTCAGCGTCGATCGCTTCGAGCGCGGCGGCGTCACCGTGACGCAGGGCGGCTTCCTCGCGCTCGTTCAATGCGATCAGCGCGGGCTGACTGTATTGACCGAGCCGCAGCGTTTGCAGCTTCTCGTAGGTGTGCCGCGCGAGTTGGTGCTTGGCGCGCAGCGCTGGCGAACGCGTATCGTCAGGCGACCACGGCGCGATCAGCGCCATTGTGTGCGGCGCGCCGAGATAGCCTTGCAGCTCATCCACGATCGACTTGGCGGCGGATTCACTGGGAGCGGTGCACTGCATCGTCATCGCGATCTGCGAGGCTTTGCTGACGGCGCAGAGTTTGGCCGTGTAGGTTTCCAGCCGATCGACCCAGTGTTCGCGACTCAGATCATTGGGATCATCGAGCGCGATGATGACCGAGTTTCCGAAACGTTCCGCCGCCGCGGTTGTGCCGAGCGCGGGGCCGATCTGCGTGAAGACCGCGCGGGACGCTGCGGAATTGTCGAGCGTCGCGACCAGCGTGTACGCCGGCAGCGTTGTGGGATTAAGCACGCCTTCATTCGCGATCATTGCGCCGCTGACAACATTCTTCGGCGCCGCCTGCCGCATCGCCTGCCTCACAACAGAGCTGAGCCCATGATGCTGCGCGGTCATGAAGATCATGATTGACGCGCCCGCGAGCAGCAGGGCGAAGCCGTGCAGCACCGCATATCCGATCGTCGCCGGCCAACCCGCGCGCTTCGTCGCGATGGTTTCGTACACTTGCAGCGTGTGCTGCGCGAGGAGCTTGTTTGAGGTGTTCTTGTTCAGCGCGCCTTTCAGGCGATCGATGATTCGCGTCGCGATGCCGGTGGGGACGAAGGTGTCGGCCGAGTCTTCCGGGCTGATGCCTTCGCGACGCAGATCACTCGAAATCTTTGCGATGCGATAAGCGGACGGAATGTTCAGCATGAGCAGCACGCCGAGGCCGAGCAGAATGCGATCGCTCGTGAAATAACCCGCCAGCAGCAGAATCGCCGCGGCGACCGCGCGGAAGCCGAGATCGAGGACGTAATTCCGCGAGAAGAACAGCGTGTGGGCAATGCGCCCACCGTCGAGTGGAAAGACGGGCAGGAGGTTCAGGCCGTTGATGATCAGCGTGAGAATCGCTGCGTAGTTGAGCAGCGGATGGTGGTAGTACCACCCCGCGCACCCGAGTGCGATCCCGACGATAATCCCGGGAACCGGCCCCGCGAGCGCGACGATCACCTTTTTCCACGCCGGCGCGGTGAAGTTCTGTCCCATCACCGCCGCGCCGAACAGCGGGATGAAAAACATCTTCAGGTTGCGGTAATTGAACGCGCGCATCGCGATGTAGTGGCCGAACTCATGGAATGTCAGGATCGCGATCAGGATCCAGAGAAATTGCCAATCCCAGCGCGTCGCGCCGACGCCGATGAACAGGCCCAGCGAAACGACGAGGATCAGAATCGCGCTTCCCCAACTGGTGCGGCGCTTTTGCGTGCGCTCGAGCTCAATCAGCACCGCCGCGTGCCGGTTGCCTTCGTGCATCAGTTGCTCGACGCGCATCGCCTGCGCCTGATCGCTTTCCGTTCGCGGAACGAACACGCCCCGATGCAGGTGAAAATCGCGAAGCGTCGCGTGATGCGCTTCGGTGACCTCGCGCGCACCGCCTTCGTCTGTCGCGACATTGCTCGGCCGGGTTGCGAGGGCGTCTTCGTGAATCTTCAGGAGAATCGAGGGGGCGAGGTCGGTTCGACGGATGACCTGGATCGTCGGCGGGGAAAGCCAATCGGGCTTGGAGGCAACGGTCCAGAGAAATGTGCCGTCGCCGAAGCGCGTGATGAATTCGGAGAAGAGCGCGATGCGCGCCGGCTCGCGGATGAGCCAGATCCGCAGATGCACGCGCGCGACGATGTGCGGCGACGCCGGGTTGATCAGCGTGACGAGAAATGTGCGCGTGAGGTGCAGGCCGTCATCAATGTCGTGATAGGAAACGATGGTGAAGCCGAGGTCTTCCATCTCGCGCAATAGCGGCGACATCTTCTCGTACACGTCCTGCGGGAAATCTCCCTGCGGGATTTCGAACGGCGCGAGGGTGTGACAAGTGAGATCGTCGGAGGAGCTGGCAAGCGGAATGCGGAACAGCTTGTGAAGGAGGACAGCGGGCACCATCCGAATCGCGTCGAGGCCATGCGCGTATTCGCGAAGCGTCACGCGGAAGCTGTTGATTTTATAAAAGATTTTCAGCGGTGGAGGCGATGCTTGTTCCTCCACGACGACGGGCGTGAATTCGTCTTCGTTCTCGACAGTCACAACACTCCCCATCGGAAACGTGTCATCCTGAGCGCAGCGAAGGATCTCGACATCGGACGACGCGCTCAATATCGAGATCCTTCGCTGCGCTCAGGATGACAGCTATCGCATCATACCGCGGGTCACATCACTTCGCCTTGAGCGACTCGAGATACGCCATGAGATCCGCGAGGTCTTTCGGCGTGAGCTTGGCTACCAGGCCTTCGGGCATAACGGACGTGTCGCGTTTGCCTCGCGACTTGATGTCCGATTTTTTCAGCACCGTGGTCGCGCCGGTGACGGTGCGGAATTCGACTTCATCGCCGGACTCGCGCGTGACGAAACCCTCGACGATGTCGTCCTTCGTCTTGAACCATTGCGTCTCGAAACCCTGCGCGATCTTGGCGCTGGGCTTCAGGACGGATTCGCACAACTCGGCGCGCTTGTAGCGCGTCGAGATCCCGCCGAGGAACGGGCCTTTCGGCGGCTGGTCGGGCGTGACGGTGTGACAATTCACGCAGCCCTGAGCTTTGAAAAATTCCTTGCCGCGCGTGGCGTCGCCGGGGATGGCGAGCGTTTCGGCGACAGTTTTGTCGAAGCCGAGCGCGGCAATCGTGCCGGCTTGCGTGGTCGGTTTGTTCAGGCCGAGAACCGTTGCCGCGTTTTGTGCGGCTTTGGCGACCTCGGCGTTCTTGTCGGTCAAATGCGATCGCACGTCGGCGTCGAAGTTGTCCGCTTTCGTGCGTTCGATCGCGCGCAGGACCGCGGTCGCGTTAGCGGGTTCGTCCCAGGCTTTGGCAATCGCTTTGGTGGCATTCGCGCGGGCAGTCTTTCCCGCGGCCGGGTCGCGCACGATGTTGATGATCGCGGCGTAGCACAGCTCGCGCACGCTCGGCGAATCGGTCTTCGCGATGATGCTGCTGAGCGTGACGCGGCGCTTGCCGGTTTGGCCGTGCTGGAGGAATGCGTCGATCTCCGCCGACTCGTCATTCGTCGGCGACTTTTCGTCCATGATCTTCGCAACCAGCGGCACCACCGCATCGATCGCGGTTTCGCTTCCGCTGTCATCACTGAGCACGCGGATTGCGCGAAGGCGAATTGCAGGATCCTTGGACGTTTCGGCCATCTGCTGCACGGTCGCAACCTGCTGATCGCTCAGTCCCGTTCGACCTTGCCATGCTTTCAGGATCACCTCGCGAAACGAGGGATCGCTCGACGCGAACTTCGAGAACTGCTGATTCACTTCCGGAACATCGATCCGGTTGGCGGCGCACTCGAGAAGCAGTGTGCGCTGCACGGCTTCCGATTCGCTTGTGAGCGCGTGCTCGATCACGTTTCGCACCGCCGGCGTGCCGGACCATTCGACCGGTTTGTAGTACGGGCCGGTGGTGTCGGGCCGCGTGTTCCACCAGGTGCCGTCCCATTCGGCTTCGTCGAAATAGAGGCGGCAGATGGCGCCGAGGATTTGGCCGCGTTTCGGCGCATCCTGCGTTTTCGCGAGGGCTTCGGTGAGGCCTTCAACAACTGAGACGTCGTGAATCTGCTTGAGCGCCTTGAGCGCGCCGGGCGAAAGATCTTTCAGCGCCGGACGAATTGCCTTGAGCGAAACGATGCTGTTGATCGCGACGTGGGAGACGAGCGGGTCAGTGTCGTTCGTCAGCGGAAGGATCTGCGGGGCGAGGTCTTTCTTGCCGAGGCGGGCGAGACCCCAGGCGCTGATCAGGCGCACGCGCGGGTTTTCATCACGCAGCCCCGCGATGAGCGGGGCGGTGTTGACGTTCGAATCGTTCTTCTTATCGACGAGGGCTCGCAGGGCGAGTTCGCGGACATCGGGATTCTTCGCGAGATCGACGAGGGCGTCGTTGGCGCGGTCGCGCTCAATCAGCTTCAGCGTAAAGATCGCCGCGGAACGTGCCGCAAGCGGGGCATCGGACTTGGCGAGCTTGACCAGACCATCGAACAGTTCCCGCTTGTATCCGCGATGGACGATTTCACGCTGAGTCGCTTGTCGAAGGACACCACTTGGCGCGGCCAGGTATTTCAGCAGATCGACATTGCTTGCTTTCGCGAGGTTCGGAAACGCGGGCGCGGTGTAGCCTTTGGGTCTCAGCTTCAGCACATAGCCGACGTCGGGACCGGTGTAGGTGAACCCGCCTCCCGCCCAGCAGCACGCGTAGAGATTGCTCGAGCCGTCCACATCGAGGTCGATTCCGCGCGGGAGGTCCATCAGCTTTTCGGTCGTCGCTTTGAAGCCCGCGCCGTTGGGCGTGAGCGGATGGCGATCGACTTCGCTTCGACCCCATTCGACGGTGTACAGGCCGTGGCCGAGATTCGGCGGAAGGCCGGGCTCGTCGAGGAAGAGCGAGCCGCACGGCGAGCCGCCGCCGAAGTCGATCATGCAATCGATGAATTCGCCCGGGAAATTGCGGAACTTGCTCGGATAGCCGTAGTAGCCGCTGGGCACGTCGTAGGCGAGGCGATCGTTCCAGCCGTCGCCGTCGTTGGTGTTGTCGCGCGTGAAGACGTTCATCAGCGGATCGATTGCGACGTCATAAATGTTGCGCGTGCCGGTGACGTATTTCTCCAGTCCCGAACCGTCCGGCCGCACGCGCAGAATCCCGCCGCCGTGCATTTGCAGGTGCGTGCCGTCGGTGCCGACGGCGTCGGGCGCGCCGAAGTCGCCCATCGCGATGTAGATCCAGCCGTCGATGCCCATGCGGATGCCGTTGCAGGTGTGATCCGCGCCGCGGCCGAGCTGGACTTTTTCATTACCACAACCCGCGACGATCGTCGTCTCACGATCCGCGACGCCATCGTTGTTGTCGTCGTCGTAACGCGTGAGCGTCGGCGGATGAAGCACGTACAGCGCATGAGCGGCGTCGTCCCACACCACGCCGCGCGGGTGATCCATCTTCGCGAAGGTCGTGATCTTGTCGGCAACGCCGTCATGGTCGGTATCAACGCACAGCACGACGCGGCCGCGATTCGCTTCCTTGCCGAGTGACCCTTGCTCGTCGATGCCGACGAGGAGATCACCGTTCGGTTTGGCGGTGAGGCAGGTCGGATAATTCACATCGGGCGGATGGGCGTAGAGCGTGACGTCGAAACCTGCCGGCACCGAAACGCCCGCGGGGAGAGTCGTGGGCTTGGTGGTCGAACTCGGCGCGGCAGAGGCGATCGCGCAGGTCGAGAGCGAGAGCGTCGAAAGAAACAAAAACCGAGCGTGCTTCATACTGTCCTGTACGTAAGGGATGCGATCTCGTTGGCGGAATCTTATCCCCTCTCCCGGTAATCCGGGAGAGGGTTAGGGT